>CAZTPV010000153.1:0-9062 GCA_964615085.1 uncultured Desulfurococcales archaeon | reverse complement strand
CTACGTGGTGGAGGTGTATAGTCCATGGCTAGTAGGCTTGGCTCATGCATAGCCGTAGCAGTCATATGCCTAATATTCTACATAGTGTTCACTGGATCACTAAGACTCTACGATATCGTTACCGGAGTCATAGTATCACTTACTAGTGGAGCTATAGTAGGAGAGCTTATTGTTAGAAACTCCTCAAAGTTCTTTAGCCCAAGGAGGATTCTAAGACTCTTAGCCTATACGGTGAAGTACTTCCTAGTATACGAGGTTAAGGCGCACCTAGAGGTAATGAGGATAATACTCTCGCCTAAACCAAGGTATACTCCAGCAATAGTGCGTGTCCCATACCAATCATCAAGCGAGTACGCTATAATGCTTGCAGGTAACTCGATAACGAACACACCTGGAACTCTTGTCGTTGATGTTGATGAGGATAAAAGGCTTTTCTACGTTCACTGGCTTAACGCTCTAACTCTAGAGCCTCGTGAAGCCTATAGGTTCATCCTAGAGTACTTTGACAAGAACGCTGTAAAGATATTTGATTAGAGGGTGGTTAGCCTTGACTCTCAACCCTATAGCTCTAGGCCTACCTGTACCATTACTTGCTGCTGGAGCTTTCAGTGTCCCATTACTAGCGCACTTTATTGGTGAGAGGAGGATCCTAATACCACTATACTCTCTAGCCTTTAGCATTGCAGCTCTCATATGCAGTGTACTAGTCCTCCTAGATGTTGCTAGTAGTGGCCCCATAGTCTATGCTTTTGGTGGGTGGCCACCACCCATAGGCATCGTGTATGAGGCTGACATGGTATCAGCTCTACTAGGCTTTATAACCTCGCTGGTTATGACCTGCATTATAGCCTATAGTATATGGTATCCTGAGATAGATAAGCCATCATACTACTATGCTCTTGTGCTAGGTATGGAGGCTGGTATCCTAGGCTGCATGTATACTGGTGACCTCTTCAACTTCTTCGTCATGCTTGAAGTGACTTCAGCTTCTGCATACGCTTTAGTAGCCTTCCTTAGGACGCGTAGATCAGTAGTAGCATCAGCTAAGTATGCGTTCATGGGTGCTGTTGCAACAACACTATACTTCCTAGCAGTTGTATTGATCTATGCTGCTACGGGAACTGTTAACACTGCTGATGCCTCTCTAAGGCTTCACGGCCATGCAGGGATACTTGGTGTTAGAGTATTCTATGCTGACCCCATAGTTGCTGGAACTGCTAGCTTAGCTCTAGCCCTCTGGGCTCTATGCTTCAAGTCGGCTATATTCCCTAACCACTTCTGGCTACCAGACGCACATCCAGAAGCTCCAACACCAGTATCTGCTGCTTTAAGTGGGCTTGTAGTTAATGTTGGTGTTTACGGTATTGCTAGGATATTCTATACTGTTGCAGGCCCCAACAGCATTCTAGGCTATGAGTCTTCAACACTACTCCTTGTCCTTGGCATTCTGGGAGCAGTCTCAGCTATGGTTGGTAGCTTAGCGATGATAGTGCAAGAGGATGTTAAGAGGCTACTAGCCTACAGCACTATAGGCCATATGGGTCTTGTAGCTATGGGCCTCTCTCTAGCATCTAGCCTTCAAGCCTCTATAGCTGGTGTTACAGCCTCCATATACCATCTATTAAACCACTCAGTTGGTAAAGCACTACTCTTCATGGCCTCTGGACTGCTGATAGAGTATGCTGGCTCTAGGAGGATTAGTGATCTTAGGGGACTAGCCTATCATGACCCTGTACTAGCAGTGCTGGTTGTGATAGGCTTACTACACCTCATGGGTGTACCTATACTTGGAGGCTTCTTCAGCAAGCTAGCCCTCTTCACAGCGATGGTTGAAGCTGGCTACCTGTGGGAGGCTATAATCCTTGTAGTATCCTCAGCTATAGCAGCTATAGCCTACATGAAGCTAATCGTCATACTCTTCAGCAGAGAGGGGGCTAAGCAGGTTAAGAGTAGTAGTGGGCGCCTAAGACTAGTAGCCTTAGTGTCAATGAGCATCCTAGCTGCTCTAGCTATACTGCTAGGAGTATTATCGCCCCTCTTCACAGCATTATCAAGGATTGGTGCTCAGCAAATGGTTATAGCTACAAGCTACCAGAGAGCAGCACTAGCCACCTACACAGCTCTTGTTAGAGGCTAGGATTATCGCTACAGTAGTATGCTCATGTACTTTGCTGCTCTCAACGCCTTAGCTTGAGCCTTCATAGTGACCTCCTCAACTACATCGGCTCCAGCTTTAACGTATTCAAGATAGCCTTTAGATGCTGCAGCCTTAACAACCTCTTCTCCACGTGCACTACGTATTATCATGACCGTGTAGCCTGGCTTAGACTCACACACCCCAGCTGATAGGTCTGAGAATACCCCAGTGTAGTCTGGGCATACAAGGCACCCAGCTTGCATACAGCCTACAATCTCAGATAATGGTATAATCCTCCTAGTACCCTCATAGACTACTTCAAGCCCTTCACCACTAATCCTTATTGACTCGATCTTTGAGGGGTCTAGAGAGTACCTAACTCTTAGGAACTCTGTAAAGGCTTCCTGAGCGAACGTGCCCAGGCAGAACAAGCTTACGACAAGGTATATTTTTGATACAAAATCAGTCTCCATGAGCGGGAACATCCTCATCTGGTACAGTAGTTGAGCTTGACATGGTAGCCCCACGAAGGCTACACGCTTAATGTCCTCAGACTCTAATGCCTCTCTAAGCTTAGTAGTGTAGGGTAGAACTGTCCACACGTTACCAACATACTCTAGTAGCTCGCGACTAGACCTAGCAACTACAAGCTCTCCTACAAGACCTCTCCTCCTCTTAGCTGTTACAACAGCATCAACGGTTCCAGAGTCAAGGAGGTAGAGTAGTACTGCTGTAACAGCACCACCACCAGAAGCACTAGCTCGAATCCTATCCATTGTAGCTCTTGCTAGGACTATTGAGCGGTAGTCACCCAACGGCTTATCTGGTGTAACTAGCACAACTACCCCCACTACCTAGTAGCTTAGGCTGGACATTATATCTTGAGACTAGGAGGTGTGATGCACGTGGGCACCGTACATAGCATACACCACACCTTATACACCTTCCAGCCTCAAGATCAGGTTTACCTTCAACCATTCGTAGAGCTCCAGTAGGGCATGATAGTACACACGCTCCACAAGACACACAGAGCCCTGCGAGAACAACATCGTCTAGTAGGTCGAAGCCACTAAGCTTCTCAGCTCTAGCAACAGCTGCAAACACCTTAAGTAGTGGAGTAACAACACCACCCTTTAGGCTAGCAAGTAGCGTTTTAAGTGTTTGAGGCATTGGAGGGCATCCAGGTATACCATAGTCTACACTAACAATACTTGATACAGGCTTGTATATCATGTGCTCAGGCCTAGGCTCTTGACCTCCACGACAAAACCTCGTAACTCCTCCAAGGCTCGCACAAGACCCATAGGCTACAAGTATCCTAGCCCTCCTCCTAATAGTCCTGACAAGCTCAACCTTCTCCTCATCATTAATGCACACAGACCCACATACTATAGCAACATCGTAGTCTCTATCAAGGCTTACAGGGCCTATATACCTTATAGCGAGGTCTACTCCATCAAGTAGGGGTAGAGCCCTAAAGATTGAGACTAGACAGCCTTCACAACCACCAACATCAATAGCTAGAACCCTGAGACTACCCATAGCTAGCACCTCACATAGTGAAGTGCACAGGGTATGCATGGATCGTAGACTCTAACAATAAGGTCTGCAAGCCTTACAGGAGCACCTCTAAGACACTCCTCCACAACTAGTATGTTGAACATCGTTGGTACTATAATCCTATAGCTTGAAACCCTCCCATCAGAATCTATGCTAGCAACATGTATTAGTGTTCCTCTAGGAGCCTCATAGACTCCAACACCCTCACCACTACGTAGAACCATTATTGGTGAGCGTAGTGGTGAGTTTAGGTGTAGCGACTCTAGGACCTCAATAACCCGGTCAATAGAGTATAGTGTCTCAATCATCCTAGCCTCCTGGAGCTTAAGTAGGCTATCACCCCTAAACCCTGCAAACCTTTTAAGCCTAGCTCTAGGACCAACCTCAACAACACTATCTGCGTACAGTGCTACTAGTGCTAGAGGCTTAACACTACTAGTAAGCTTGCTTCTATCACCCCTATACTCATCGTATCTTACAACTCTAACCCTGTCAAGGTCTATAGAGTACTTATCACCGTAGAAGGGGTGTGTAGCTAGAAGCCCTATAGAGCTTGGTAGCTTAATCCTATCAAGCTCCTCCCCCAGGTCATTAACACTAGATAAGACTTCATCAACAACCTGCTCTAGGTTCTTACGAGCCTCTCTAAGCCTTCTCACAGCCTCCCTTACAGCAGCCTCTTTTGGTGGTGGATGCACACCACCAACAACAATCCTTGAGGGGTGTGTTGGTGAGCCACCAATCCTAGCTAAAGCCTGGTTTACAGACTCCAGCACTGGTATAATCCTCTTCTTAACCCATTCAAGACCAACACTAGCTA
The DNA here is from genome assembly GCA_964615085.1 of uncultured Desulfurococcales archaeon. GTDB lineage: Archaea > Thermoproteota > Thermoprotei_A > Sulfolobales > Pyrodictiaceae > CAZTPV01. The sequence continues at coordinate 4,545 of CAZTPV010000153.1, read as the reverse complement.
TATCCCTAGCCACTAGAGCTAAGTGCAGTAGGTGGCTTTGAACACGGTTAATAAGTCCTATAGCCTCTCTAAGCCTCCTACCCTGAATCGGAGGCACAATACTTAGAGCATCTTCAAGAGCCTCTGCAGAGGCTATCCCATGAGCTGCATGGCATACACCACAAATCCTCATCAAAGCGTTAACAGTAAAGTACAGGTTCTTACCTAGGACGAGCCTCTCAAACCCCCTCACTGGCGCTGACAACACTACATAGCCATCAACAATCTTTTCCCCGTCATGGACTACGACTATTTTAGCCTCACCAGCAATCCTGTCTAAAACCCGAACACTAGTCCTCAACAGTATAGCCCTCCAACCATAAACACTAGTTCACCCTTAGAAAGCCTTATACACTAATCATACCCGCTACCAAGAGTCGCAGACCCCTTCTGGAGGAGAATCCTAGATAAACCCAGCCACCTAGCCTAAACTAGCCTGGTGCGAGAAGTTGCCAAAGAAGTACAAGTATATTAGGAGGAGGGATGCTGGTCGACAGGGAACTGTTGTATGTGACAACTGTGGTAGACTAGTCCCTCGACACAAGGCAATATGTCTTGAAGTCACAGAGTCTGTTGTACGTGATCCAACTCTAAGAGCTGAACTAGAGAAGAAGGGAGCAATAGTAATGTCTTATAGGGTTAAGAAGTGCTATTGTGTTAACTGTGCAGTACACTACGGTATAGTCAAGATCGGTGGTCATGCGGAGAGGATGAGGAAGCTAGAGAAGAAGAAGGTTCAAATCTAGCATCACGTCTCCACACCCTTCTTTTACCAGGCTAGAAGCATGTTTTCAGCCTCCTAGAGGATACGAGCCTAGAGCTAAAAAACATGTATATGATTTTACGCCTACTTTCTACCTATTAGTACTCCAACACCAAGACCTATAGCGAACAATACTATTGAGATTACTATGTAGAGCTCCGGTACTCCACGGCTAACCTGCACAACTCTAGTCTTTGTGACGGTGACTGTAGTGGCTGAAGGCTTTAAGGTCTTTAGCACCGTCTTAGTCACTGTTGTCGCTATAGTCTTAGTGGTGGTCTTTATGAGGGTTAGTGTTACTGGCCTTGAGACAGTAATTGTTAATGGTGTTGTTGTCTTAGTTGCTACAGTTACTAGTATGGTTGTAACCGTCACAGTTACAGTCTTAACTATAGTTGCTGGTGGAGGTGGAGGCGTTGTCGGCATAACTGTTGTCGTTGTTGGCCCTGTCCTAGTCATAGTCCCAGTGACCCATGGCGTGCTAGTGGTTGCAGCTTTAAATGACGCTAATAGGTCCCTGAAGACTGCCTCAGCTCTAGGCATGAGGTTTTCAACAGGCTTAGCTTCTGGTACCTCGCAGCGGTAGCTAACGCTTAACCCCTGCTTCTTTGCCGCCTCTAGAAGCGTTAGTAGCATTGATGCAGCCTTTACCGTCGCCTCTTCACCTTTGAGGTCGTCGTAGCCTAGTCTTAAATGCTTTATAGCTATCTCCACAGTTGCTCCACTACTAGTAGTCCTAGCCTCAACTAGTAGTACGCTATTGTCTGGTAGTATGTAGAGTTTAGTCCAAGGCTCAAGGTCTTCAAGAACCCTAAGGAACTTCTTAGTAGCGTTAACCTGTACCCCACGACCGCTAGGTGGTGTAGTTGCTACGGGTGTTGGAGGCCTCGTAGGAGCTACTGTTAGTATTCCTTTAGACATGAGGTACTTCATGTAGGTGTACATGTAGTTCTGTAGTAGCTTGAGGTAGTCCTCAACATCACCCTTAACCTTAGTGTAGCATGACACGCCTACCGCTACATGTGTGCCTGCTTGGGTTTGGTTAACAAGAGTTTTAAGTACTAGTTTACCTTCATAGCTTATCTTCCTCCTTGCTTGAAGCATCTTAGCCATAGCCTTTGCTGTTTCAGGGCTTTGTAGCTCAATGGCTTTAATCATAGCATTGTAGTCAACTATCATAGTCAGCTTGACATCGATTTCTAGAGTGCCATTTGCCATCCTGTTGTGTGTTATCTCGAGATCCTGGACTTTAGCCCATGTTATGTTGCTCCTAGCCAACATCATGTTAACCATGTAGGGTGTCATCAGAGCCTCTATAGCGTTAAGGTTCTTGATGAGGTTTTGTGTTACAGCCTTAGGGGGTACGAGCACTGTAGCAGTAATAGTGGTTTTCGACGTATTCTCTTTCGGTAAGCTACTTACAACCACTCCACGAGCAATTATTGTACCGTTTGGCGTGTTAAACTGTGCTGTAAAACTTGCATTACCAGTCAACCCCACCCCTTCAAACAACGCGTTAACGGTTACTGATAGGCTTGGTATTCTTGTAGCTCTTGTAGGTGTTCCCATCGATGCTGATGGTGTTAGAGCCTCAAACTTAGAGTTTAATGTGAGAATGTAGGTTCCCGAAGCCCTATCATACTTCGTTTCAAAGAGTAGTGTGAAGAGCCCTTGACCTCTACCAGCCTTACCCCCTGCTACAAACGACTTGAATACCCCATCAACATAGATGCCGTTAGGTGCTGGTGTTATGAGTAGGCTTAGTGTCCCTGACTCACCCTGAGATGGTGTAGCCAGGATTAGGGGTGCTAGGATGATGGCTATGAGGGCTATTGCTGTAGTTGTGGTTAAGCGCACTAGCTGCTCACCCACCTTATAGCCGGTAGGTGGTGCACAGCCACTAGCCCTATAAATAGCTAGTTGCTAGTACAATAGCGCTCTAGTCTTATACCACACTTCTACCACGTAGACTGTATCAAGGTGCTAGGCTTGACTGTACCAAGAGAGTTCATGGAGAAGGCTTGTAGACTAGGAGTAGAGCTAGATGTAGGCTGTGGATCTGGTGGCTTCATAGAAGAGCTTACCAGGTCATGCACCTCAGTCTACGTTATTGGTGTAGATAATAGTCTTGAGAGCCTACATGATGCTAGAAGGAGGTTTACAAGGCTACTTGTAGACCTTGTACAAGCTGATGCCTCCCACCTACCTCTTAGAGGCAACTCTATTGGAGCTATATCTATGAGCCTACTACTACACGAGGTTGACTCGAGACTTATCAGGCTTGTAGCCTCAGAGGCTTCGAGAACGCTTAAACCTAGTGGACTACTACTAGTAGTAGACAGGGTCTTGTTTAAGCCGTCTAAACCTAGTGAGGAGGTTGTACTCGAGGCTGAGGAGGCATACCATAAGGCTCTAGAATACGCTCTAAACATTAGGGCTTGGGGTCTAAGAAAGCCCATAGACTATGTTAGGTTGTTCGAGGACTATGGCTTAGCTGCTCAGAGTTTAGAAGTTGCATACACCTCCTATACTCCACCAGAAAGGTTTAGTAGAGTCTACGGCTCTAAGACACTAAGCTTAGCATCAATGATACGTGATGCTAGGGTTAGAAGCCTTATAGAAGAGCTTGTTAAGCGTGTTAGAAGTAAGGGTGGAGTCTACGGGTGTGGTCCTGGTAGGGTACTAGTCCTCTTACTGGTTAAGAGGAGAGGCTATGATGAAGGGAGGGCTTAAGCGACTAGTGAGCGGTGTGGCCGTATCTGAGCCTTAACACTTTTACCTAACCCTCTCTTCCAAGCGCCAATGACCCCTACCCCTTATGAAGAGTAGCTCCTCTGGTTAAGTCGTAGTTTAGGGATTAGGGTATGGTTAAAGCTAGGAGAGCTCTACTAACTATAGTCGTACCAGTTGTTGCTGTAGCATCACTAGCACTAGCCATTATAGTCTTTGGCAGTGCTGGAACATATATTTCAAGCATCTCTGGTATCCCAGTACCAAGCGACCAGGTTACTGAGACTACAACAGTACCACCAAACGTACACGCTATTATTGCTAAGCAGCAGGGTATTGAGAGTATTAGCATCTATAGGGCTGAAGTAGTGTCGGTAAGCCCTGTAATGGAGGGCAATACTATTAAGGGGTTTAAGGTCGTCTTCAACCTTAAGTCGCCATCACAAGTCTACGTGAAGGTTACTATAGTTGTTGGGCTTGACGATGGTAGTAGTGTTTCAGCTTCTACAACAGTACTCGCATCACCCGGAGAGAATACTGTAACCCTAAACCTGCCATCAAGTGTTGACCCAGACCACCTTGTAGAGGTTAAAGCCTATGCTACGCCACAGCCATAGCGGGATTGTGTCGGAGCCGTAGCGGTCATCACGCTTCAGCCGAAACACGATTCCCCACACGCCCCCTAGACTCTTTTTAACAGCTCCTCTAATAGTATCCTAACACCCTTAGACGATGGTGCTGGAAGCCTTATTGAAGCCTTCTCTAGTAGCTCCCTATCAGCGTTTCCTACTGCTACGAGATTTGGTGTTGCTTCCAGTAGCTCAACGTCTATTGAGGAGTCGCCTACAGCTATCACTTCACCTGGATCTATGTTAAGCCTCTCAATAACCCATGATAGTGCTTTCCCCTTACTAGCCTCTAGGGGTCTTAAGTGTAGAGCGTAGCCGCTATGAGAGGCCTTACACCAGTCTACTCCTAGCCTTCTAGCAGCCTCTAGAACTTCTTCAACTATG
>CAZTPV010000152.1:0-4653 GCA_964615085.1 uncultured Desulfurococcales archaeon | reverse complement strand
AACAACCAGCCTCCATCCTTTAAGAAGTATTCCGCGTTATCTGCAACTGGATTCGCTTGCTCTGGTTGTGCTATGTCAGCGTATATTCCATCGACAATATCGACTATATGCCTATATGTGTATGGCTTAAGTGCGTCATTCAGGAGAGGATACATATTAGGTCTTCGCTCGCATACAACGACCAGTTCTCTCATCACTCTTGGAGCCACATCTAGTGCATATACTTTTCCGTTGGGTCCTACAATGTCTGAAACGTGGCTAGCAGTAGTTCCTGTAGCCGCTCCAAGGTATAATACCTTGTCACCCTCCTTAATAGGGAGTTCCTCTAGCCCCTTTAGTAATGCTGCAGCCAGCTTACTTCTGTAAGGGTTCCACTCCCTATACTCAGCGTCTTTCCACTTGAATAATCTCTCCCCGTAGACTCTGAATCCTGGTGCTAGGTTCTTTGTTGCTAGCCTAACTGAACCATCGTCAAGCTCTACTACGTATACCCTCTTATACTTCTCATGTTCATAAACATTAACAACTTCGCTCAAAGAATTCTCACCTCTAAGCTCGTCTCAACTATCTATTACAGAGTGTTAAGAGCTTATAACTACTTCTTCCTCTTCCTTGCTTTCCTCCTCTTTGGCTTTGGACGTACCTCTGGTTTTGCTGGTTTAGCTTCTTTCTTCCTCTTAGGCGGCTTAGCATAAAGTTTCTTGATCTCCTCAATTCTCTTTCTAAGCATTTCCTTAAGCTTGTCGCCTATGAATCTGCCGGTAAAGTAGTCTACTTTAGCTGCAATTGCAAGCTTTGCGGCAAGAGCTCTAGCTATTTTACCTCTTTGCCATCGTGGTGAACGATGTATGTCTGGATACTGGAAGATTACACCATGCTTTGGTGGTTTACCACCAGTTCTTAGTGCTCTGAATAAGGCTTTCTCAGCTCCAAGTACCTGTATAGTACTGGCTGGTAAGAATGCTAGCTCCTCTAGGCTACCTGCTAAACTAATCAATCTTGCCCCAAGGAGTGGTCCTACCAATGCTGTAATGTTTGGTGCAACCTCCTTCATAACTTGCGCTATGTAGTCTGCAAGCTCCCTTCTTAGCTTGAATAACTCTAGTGTTATTCTTGCTAGCTTTTGCATGGGTTTAATATCGAACTCTGGGAAATCAGCACCCATACTCTTCTTCGCAGCTTCAGCAATCTTCTGTGCCTTCTCCTCACTGAACCCAAGCTTAACTAGTGCGTCCTTGGTAATATTATCCCTATGACCTAATTCAGCTACTATAGTGACGTAGTCCTCATGCTCTCTCACTAAGTCGTCAAGCTCTGGGAAGTGTAGGCTATACCATTCTCTCAACCTTGCTGAGAACAGGTTAGTAGTCTTGTCTATATCATCTATAGCTCTAATGGCTTGTGCTGCTAGTAGATCACGCTTCTGAGCAGCTCTCCTAAGCTTCCTTCTAGTCATCTCCATGGTGAACTCGTGGAGAAGCTTATAGAACTCTTCAATAGAGCTTACAAATCCAGTACTCACAGCTATTTCAGCAACACGACTTCTAAACTCACGTGCGATCTCGTTTGCTGGTTCAACTTTAGCCTCAAATCCTGAAGCTGATGCGTGTTTTGCGTATTCAGGAACCTCCACTACAACCTCTTTAACACCCATCTCCTTAAGCTTATCTAATAGCCTTAGGTAGGCTGCAGTAGGCTCACCACGTTCAATCTTAAGAGCCTCCTCAACCATATCATCAAGGTTCTTAGGGCCATGCTCATAGGCTACTACGTCCTTCTGCTCGTTTAAGGCATAGCTTCCAGTGAAGTGTTCAACTATGTATACTTTCACTGCACACCACCCAGTAGTTATGTTGAGCATGTTTACAGAGGCTATTTTTAAGTATTCCACGTCGGGTAGGGTGAGCATCTGGTAGGCTGGTCTGGTGTCTTAGCCTTGGAGGAGAGGGAGTTTAAAAGAATAGCAATTTTTGAAGGGGAGGCAAGGATAGGTACTATAATGTCTGGGCTTCAAACAATACAGTTAAGGCCAGAAGACTTTACGAGCCCAGTGGCCTTGCAAATGGCCTTGAGTAGGATATATGAGGCAGTGCTTAAAGCTTTTGAGCAAGGACCTCGTAAGCGCTATGTAGCTGAGGTGAGGTTTAATGATAGTCTAGGTAATCCGGTATCAATAGCTGTAGATTTAGGAGAGTCACCACCACCATTTAGTAAGGACAAGGTTAAGGCGAGGGTAGTCATTGAGATTTATGAGGAGCAAGAAACTAATGGATGATTTCTAAGTTCATTTGAACAGTTAAAGACGATAATCTTTACGTTAGCAGTATCAACGTTAACCTCATAGCCTTGTTTTCTTAACCTTTTGGCAAAGTAGTTTAGCATAGCTGGTGTTAAAACCTCATCAACACATTTAACACGATATGTTAACTGTTTGACCCTTTCAAGGAAACCTTGCTTAACTAGATGACGTATGATATTGCTTGATACTCTACGACTACCTATTAAAGGAGCTAGTACATCAAGGAGTTCTCCAAGATTTTTAGCCTCCTCACATCCAAACACTCTCAGGAGCAAGTAATATGATAAAAACTCCCTTCTCTTAGGCCATCTTTTAAGCATAGATTGCACCTCAGAAGCCTGGTTATACATCATACCTAGAGGTCAGACCTTACATGGCACATCATTGATAGCCAATTAGTTTCTTAAGAGGAATTCGATAATAGCCTTTTTGGAGTAAGGGTCGCTAGATTGATGAAGCTAGCAAGCCTACAGGTGGCAGTACATGGTGCGTGTTGATGAGGGTTGGACAGTAATACTCATAGAGGAGGTTCTCAAAGAAGTTGATAAATCGATAAAAACTCTCCTAGGGCTTTTAGAGGCTCTTGCGAGAGGATGCATTCTTGTTACGTCTCCTACTACAACTAGGCTTTGTAGGAAAGATGGCTTATGTCTTGACCTATGCATTGGTGTAGGCAGCCTATTATGCCCTCCAGGTATCGTTGAATCCAACTGGGTAGTTTACGAGCCATTTTGGTGCTATGGTGTAAAGATAGGTGGTAAATGTAGGCTGATAGCATCTAAAAATCTAGCCTTGCCTACTGTTCCACAAGCTAAATTAGAAAGTATAGAGAGTTATTCAAGCTTACACGATGTCATTGACACTATAGGGCTAGGAGAAAGAGCCTTAATACTACTAGCTAATAGCAACCTCGTAGATGTTGAACCTCAAAAAGGGTGTTGCGGAGTCCTAGGAACCCTAAATCCTCTTCACCCAGTCGGGGTAATAGGTAGGACAAAGTGGAGAACATGTTGTGATAAAGTTTTCGAACCCGTAGGTAAAGGACATACATTACTACCTATACTTAGTGTAGGTGGAAAGACCATTGCATGGAGTTTTAATGGTTTAGGGGAGGCTGTAGTACTCGGATATAATCCTCAAGAGGTTGATGAACCTCTTAGACTAGCTTATTTACTAGGACTCCTCTATTCGTGTGGTGAACCTCTTGGCTAACGATACTAGGTTATGGTGCAACCTAAAGAAGAGGTATTTATCGCGACTCGTCAAGGATATTCTCTCAGGACTAGTAGATAGAGATATTATTGATTTATTGCTCTTAATAAATAGCTGCAAGTTCTTCGTAACGACAAGCTCTTGCAGTGGCAGAATAATTATCGTATCAGCACCTTTACCGGGTGACAAGAGGAGGGGAGGCATCGTTACGTGTTGGCATGAAAGGGTTAACGCCGGAGAGTTAGAGAGGACTCTAAACAAGATACTTGAGGCATCTAGAAACAATATTGTATGGATTAGTGTACAACCGCTAATAATAACCATGTATGCCTATGATGAGTATGCTGCACTAAGGTTTACAAAGATCGCCTTAGAGCATGGGTATAAGTATTCAGGTTATAGGAGGGTTAGTGAAGGCTTCTACTACGTTACTATAGTTGGTACTGAGAGGCTTGACATACCATTAATGTTTAAAGGCGTACATGTCGTTAATGATTACAAAGTCCTCGTAGATATTTTAAACACTTACCTTACACTAACTAAGGTAAAGTTACATAGTTTTAAAAGGAGAGTCACGGCCCTAATTACTAGTTTAAATTGCTATGATGACGCTACCCTAAGAGGACTAATTAGGGATGACTTATACGCCGACCTCTCTGAGCATATCAGAAGTTTAATAGATTATCCAACTCTATGTTAATACACCTGCTATGAAGGCTAGAGCTCCAACAAGGAAACATAATTTGAGTATACTCCTAGACTTTGCTGCTGCGGTAATCTTGTTATGAGACTTGTACATTATAATTATCACCACCATTATTAACACGTCAACAAGAAGTGCTAGAAGTAGGTATCCTATACCGTAGAATCCTAGAATCCACGGCAAAGGGCTTAAAACTATGACCAGCGTTAATACGATAAGGGAGATTAGTGTAGCTCTATTAAGTCCTAGACTAACAGCTAACGTCCTAGCCCCCCCAATACTATCACCAACATAGTCCTCAATACCCTTAATAAACTCCCTACCAAGCACGAGAAGAAATGCATATAGAAATGGTATGAGAACTAATAACAATACATTATACTTTGCCGTGAAAGACGATAAAGCTAATCCGCCAAAAAGTATTGCTGAACCGCTATTA
>CAZTPV010000151.1:0-3476 GCA_964615085.1 uncultured Desulfurococcales archaeon | reverse complement strand
CTCTGCCAGCTTACCCCCTGCTACACAGTTAATTAAGATATGCTTATTTCTTCTTACCTTTGAGACCACATCACTTATATTAGTTGATTTATCCTCCACTATAAGTTCTTGGCTTTCGAGTTCGCTTAATAGTTTAACTGTGTTCCTCATGAACTCGTAGCTTGGATATACTACTAGCATTGCATCGTTTACGGCTTTAAACGCTTCTAATATGTAGGCTGCATATTTTTTGTACATTGCCTCTCCTCTGCTGGTATACTTTGAGGTGAGCTCTAGAGTAAGTATTACTCTGTATTGATTGGAGTAAAGTTGCCCGTAGAATAGCTCGAAACTAAAGCTTGTTAAGCTCTTAGTTAATCCTAAGATGTTTTTCACATCCTTTGTTGGCGGTAAGGTAGCACTTGACAGTATTACAGCCTTTGATTTATTTAGTGCCTCTCCAATTCTATTAGATAATGTAATGGGTAGCACTGTTAATACTATGTTTCCATTCTCCCTCTTAATGTAAAGACTCACATCCTCAGAGTATATCTCTTGTAGGAATCTAGCTATTTTCGATAATGCCAGTCTTATACACGCAACTTCGCCTACTCTACCATAGGACAGTGCTTCCTTAGCCTTTCTAAGCCTAACTTCATAGACCACGTCATATACTATTTCAGGGTCTTCAAAGATGCTTCGAGCTTTATATAGCTCGACTCTTTTAAGTCTATCAGAGGCTTGGTGAGCATAGTGTTTAACTAGTGCTAGAAGCTTCTCAAGACTCGTTACTACCTCTCTAGCTTCTGGAGCGTACTTTTCAACCTCGTGCAAAGCTTCAGTAATATCTTTTTGTGAGAGTTTTACTTCAAACATTCCATGCGCCTCAAGTATACTATGTGCTTCGTCAACTACAATAACAAAGTCCTCCCTAGAATACTGTTCAAATATGCTATGAAAGATGTCACTCCTAAAATAATATGGGTATGTAGCTACTATAAACTCTGACGAGTTTATCAAACTCTTTAACGCGAAGAACGGGCATATAATCTCTGATGCTAGTTGTTCTACAACTTTAAAAGGATCCATTCCATACCTTTTTAGTATCTCGATAACCTTATCTTTAACAGCCTCCGTGGAGTTTAAGTTGTCATAGTAACTGCATACACCTTTAAGCCTCATAAGCCGACAATTCTCCCAGAAGTCGTCATTACTTAACCCTTTAAATCTTGAGGCGTAGGGACACATCTTCCTAGCACTAAATAGGAATGTAAAGCTCCTATTGAATTTCATTAACTCTCTTGTAACAGGCGCAATCTCGTTCCTCGTTCTCACTAAGTATAGGGTTTTAGGTGCTCCAGCAAGGATTACCCCATATATTATTGCAGCTGTCTTACCATAACCTGTGGGAGCGTTTAGGAGAAAAGCTCCACCACTATTAATTACTTTGGCTATGGATTCAGCTATCTCCTTCTGGCCAGGACGAAAGCTAGGGTAGGGAAAGAGCTCCTCACTAGCCTTTGAAGTCATTAGTGTCGACCCGTATAGTCAACGTATTCCCGCTAAGTACACCACTATACACCATTAACATAGCAACCTTATTCTATTTAAGGGGGAGTGCTCAAGCAAGCTTAGAAGCCTTGGGTGGAAAGGTATGGGAGGTAAGCATGGTAAATACGTATACGTTCTAAGAGAAGATGGTTGGTATGTTAAAGTTAGAGTGTTTAAAAGTAGAGAAACCACTGATGCATCTCGCTACATAGTTTTATCATTTAAGACTAGGAAGCCTCCGCTAACCTACCCAGTAATGAGAATAGATGAGCTGCCCTCAGAGGTTCAAGAGGCTGTGAGGAGAGTCTAAACACTACTATTTTTCGGTACGCGGCCTCTAACATCATTCTATCAGCTGTCCGGCAGAGCCTCCACACCATCTACTAATAGCTGTATGGTTTACTATCATGGCTTAAGCATTTCTGTGACGTAGGTGTTGTCTGGAGGCTTCTAAAAACCTGATCTGCAGCTACGCCTATTACTAGGGTATAGCCCGTAACGTATTCACTGTAATTGGAGGGTGCTGCTCTTGACGTATAGTATACTAGCTCTCGACCCCACCACTGGTCAAGCTGGCATAGCTGTTGCGTCTGGTAGTATTGCAGTAGGTTCTAGGGTTCCTTGGGCACAGCATGGCGTTGGTGTTGTTGCAACACAAGCATACACTAATCCCTCACTAGGACCACTGATATTAAAATACATTAGCGAGGGGATGGAAGCTACACTAGCTCTACGTAGAGCGCTCTCAATAGATCCGAGTCCAGCTCATAGACAGGTTGCGGTAATTGATTATAGAGGTGATATAGCTGTACATGACGGTGACTGGGTACCTACATGGCATGGTTACATCATACATAGCAGAGAAGTAGCTGTATGCATTGCAAACCTAGTAGTAGGTCCAGAGGTATGCCAAGAAGCTATGAGAGCCTTTGAGCATGAAGCTGGCTCGCTAGCCTACAGGCTCCTCAGAGCATTAAAGGCAGGCCACGATGCTGGAGGTGACAAGAGGGGAGATAGGTCAGCGGCACTCATAGTTGTAGGTCAGACCCCCTATTCGCCATACTACGATAGAATTGTTGACATTCGTGTCGATTTAGCAGAGGACCCAATAAAAGTTCTCGAGACGATATTTAATGCAATAAAAAAGGAGGAGTAGTATAGCCGTAGCCTAACTCTTCTTCTCGGCAAGTACCTTAATGGCATTAAGAGCTATCTTAGTTGAACTACATAATGGGCATTCAACCCTACGGGGGAACCTTAGTATCCTTGGCTGAACACCTCTAGCCTTGAGTCTACTGAACAGTTCCCCCTCATCCACATGCTGGTCGGGGCCTAAGACTACTACGTCAGGTTTAAGCTCAACTATAGGCTTAAGTATGTCGTCTTCATCGCCTAGCAGAGCTTTTGAGACATAACGAATTGATGAGATAACACGTAATCTTTGGTCTTCAGGAACAATAGGTTTTCTTCCTTTAAACCTTACCACGTTCTTATCCATAGCAACTATGACAAATACTTCTCCTAAACTCCAAGCCCACTTTAATAATTCTATATGTCCGGGATGGATTATCTCAAAGGATCCAGCAACAACAACCTTTGGTCGCCTAAGGAGACTGCTTAACGATCTCCACTTAACTTCAATATGGTATATGAGTTTTAGAGAATCAATTAAGCCCTCAGCGTAGGCTATACAGGCTAAAGCTGTGATGTAATCACCCTTACTAAGATAGTATTCTGCATCATCGGCATAGAGTTTTGCTAATTCAACCACTTTCTTGACCTGGGCATTACTCTGAATGAGAGTGCTACATTCCAACTCACTAATAGCTAATTTAACATTAAGTATATAGGCTTTTACACGATCTTCAACACTAATGTTACTTAAACTTAAGTTTTGCATCTCCTTACTAGTCTTGGACACGTTAACCCACCATGAGTGGAGCGAG
>CAZTPV010000150.1:0-2676 GCA_964615085.1 uncultured Desulfurococcales archaeon | reverse complement strand
TGGACCATTATGTTTTGTATCATCCTCTAGTCTTTCGAGTTTAGCCTTAAGCTCTTGAGGTAGAAGCTTTGTATCGCCAACAATTTTGACCTTGAGATTGCCATTCCTAACTCTCTCATGGTTTTCAAGATCGTCTATAGCTAATGATAGTAGCGCGTAGAGCATTCTACGCTCTGGTAGAGGTCTTCTAAGACAATTCTCTCTAGACATAGCATATACTGTTACTAGGCGAATACCGAGATCCCATATGAGCTCTAAGATGCTTCTAAGCCTTAGATACCCTACAACATGTCCTACCCATACTGGAAGTCTATGACGTTTTGCCCATCTACGATTGCCATCAGGTATTATCGCTATGTGCCTAGGCAGTTTTCTAATACGGTTTAGTAGGTAGCGTCCAAGCCTACTCCTAACATAGGCTCTAACTATACTCCAAGGAGACGTGCCATAGTACACTAACGTTGTAAGACTATACAAGCGCCTAACTTTGCTAATAGCACTCAGCTTTGGGGAGGGTTTTAGGCTAGTTTGTAGAGGATCATATCCTAATAGCAGCATTACGTTCTTAACCCTTCACAACCTCGTAGCCTAGCTAAAGCTTGTAGAGCGTTTCTCTTAAATACTATGCTCAAGCACCATATAAGAGCGAGGGGATTAATAGAGCCTTGGACATAGGGGCACTCATAATAAAGTACATACTTGACCTATACAACTTAGGCACAAACCTTGTAACGAGAGTCTTGATGAGCTATGCTCAAAACAACCCTCAGGTACAAGCTGCTATACAGGCTCTGGGCTCGGCTTTCAACATGCTTGTAGGAGTGACAGTGTTGTACATTATACTTAAACTGTTCTCGAAGATTGAGAAGGTAATCCTTGTACTTATAATTATCGGGTGGATAGTCTTTGGCCTTATAGCTGCTGGGCTCATGAACCCACATACAGCTCAGCAAGTAGCTGCTTTAATCGAGAAAGCAGTCTCATCAATTAATGCTAGCTTAACGCATTGAGGTTTCTTAGTATCTAGCAGTAGCCTATTTCCTCACAACAAATCTTTTTCATTATAAGTGCATCCTTATCTAGTAGCGGGCTTTCAGATATAACTACAGCCTTTATCCCTGTCTCTTTGTATGCTTGACACACATTATGGAACTCAGGACCATACTCCTTCTCATCCATAGTATGGTGCTCTCTTTCTCCTCCTTCACCATACTCTATCCTGGAAAAGTGGGTATGTAATGGATTAACAGCTTCTCTACCGAGCTCCCTTTCAACATACTCAATAACCTCAATAACGTCGTTAACGCTAGTGATACGCTGCCCTAAGTGTCTTGCATGTAAGTGAGCCCAGTCTATTGTTGGGCGACAATAATCAATATTCCTGCATATCTCTACTACCTCCTCAAGACTACCCACTTGGGTTCTCTTGCCCGTTGTTTCTGGCGATATGTAGACGTTCTTAATCCCACTACTCTTCATCCATTCTTCCACTTGTTTAAGTGCATTTATCACTCTCTCCAACGCGTGTCTTGTACTTGGATTATCCTTATAGTATCCTGGATGGAATACTACTACGTAAGCGTTCATCCAGCTAGCTGCTTGAATAGCTTGCTTTAACCTATCAATGCTCTTCTTAGTAGTTTCCTCTTTAGGTGATGCAAGGTTTATATAGTACGGTGCATGAAGCGATAGTACTACATTGTATTTTTCCGCTTGAATTTTAAGCTCTAAAGCTTTCTTCTGAGATATCCTTACCCCTCTGACAGCTTCATACTCTAGAGCGTCTAAACCCTCATTCGCAATGTACTCTATCGCTTTCAGATAGTCTGCAGACTTGAGGTCTACGGGTTTTCCGGCTGGCCCAAACCTAATCCTGCTTGGCATAATGGTAACCCCATAATTACGTGTTTAGCTAAACCCCCTTAAGTGGTTGAGGAGGGGTGTTACTATGCTCACTAAGCTAAGATCTAAAGTAGCTAGACTACTCACTAGCGTCTCAAGACCATTAGCCATAGCGCCAGCATGGGTTTACACGCTGCTAGCGCTAATACTATCGCTTCTCTTTCTAGTTGCATGTAGTATCGGGCTAGTGTTAATTGCACTAACCTTACTGATCCTAAGCAGCTTACTGGATGCCATAGACGGGTGTGTTGCTAGGATAAGGGGGGAGGCTAGCCCTAGGGGGGCATTATTGGACTCGGTAACCGATAGGGTTATTGACTTAGTTTATGGATTAGGACTATTAACTCTGGGTTTTAGCCCCTTGATAGTGTATCTTTGGACTACGCTCTCCATAGTTATAAGCTACATACGCTCACGCTACGAATCCCTTAGGCCTGGATCAACACTTGAAGGTGTGGGTCTCATGGAGAGGGGTGATAGGGTAATAGCTATTGTAATCGTGCTAACACTATTACTATTTATTGGCAAGAATATGGCTACACTAGCACTTACCATAGCTTGTGTACTTGCAGGCATAACAGTTGTTGAGAGGTTTATACAAGCCTATCGAAGACTATAAAGCCCTCAGTAGCGGTAGGGCTCTATCAACCCCTTGACTGGGTCAATGGTAATACCATTCATCATCCACTAGTTACTTAGTGTGGTAAGCCTCTTTAAACTAAGCCTTCCATTCTCCTACGTGGTGATATATTGGAGCAAGTGAGTATCGAGGAG
>CAZTPV010000149.1:0-4571 GCA_964615085.1 uncultured Desulfurococcales archaeon | reverse complement strand
GGGCTTGGTATTCTTACAGCAAAGACTTTCTTAACACTCCTCATGCCGGGGGCAACGTAGTCTAGTACTATGAGTGCTGTAGCATTACTCCAAGACTCTGGAGTCTTTAGCGTGAAGCCTATAACAGTAGTTTGGCCAGGTGCTAGACTACCAATGTACGTTCTAGACTGGCCTACAACACTAAACCCTTTCGGAGGCTTTATCCACGCTATAACATATTTTGCTGTAGCTAGACCTCGATTAGCTATGATCAAGCTTATGGTTAGATATGAGCTTGGCTTAGGCGTTGAGGGAGAAAGCGTTGAAGATACAAGACTTATTCTTGGAGAGCCGTATGCTACAAGACTACAGTACGTTGATGCCTCAAGCCACTCTCTACCATCGTAAACTCTCGCTCTAGCTCTTATTGTAACCGTGCTCTGCTCTCCTGAATACGGTACATATACTGGAATCTTAGCTGTGAGGACCCTAGTATTCTTAAGCCTAAACACCCTCGTACCGTTAGGCACGTCGATCCATACAACCTCTAGAGGGTATGGTTTATCGAAAACCAGTCTTACATTTACGCTTTGAACACCATAACCTATAGTCTGAGGGCTACAGTATAGTGATATGCTTGGCTGTGGAGTTATACGTGTCCTCCTAGCTTTAATCCAGACTATTGAGTAGCTAGTAGCCACTAGCCTGCCATTACTAGTAACAGCTTGATAGTAAACTACATCACTAGTATTATCGCTGACTCTAGGAGCACAGAACTTAAACCTTAAAGACCTACAAGCTCCTGGTTCAAGGCTAAGACTAGCCTCAGTAGTTGAAGGATGTAGTAGTGATGCTAGAGCCTTAATGGTTATGGTGATAGGATAGCTAGTACTAGAGCACACTACTACTGGCATGCTTATACAAGAGCCAGAGCTCACAGTAGCATTAAACGCCTTTAAAACCACTCTAACGCTGCTAGTGCCTGTAACAGGTGCTATTAGGTTCCAGGTACTAGTATGAACTCTAGTAGCGTTATCCTCATACACAACTGTTAACGTGATTCTAACAGTCTTAGAGGAGTATATGGATGACTCCATATAGCTTATGGGCATAGATATAACGTGGACTCCTGGTGATAATACTGGCTTACTTAAGGGAGCTAGTATAACTCCATCACCATACCCCGTTAAAGTGATATTGTAGGCTGGGTACTTAGCAACATAGACTACCAGTTTAAGGATCTTAGCATAGGGGTCTAAGTAGACTGGAGAGAGGGTGAGAATGGGTGAAACACCCCTGAGTGCAGGAACACTAGCATCTAGCCTCTCAACACTAGTATAGAGTTCTCCACTAGCTGTATATGATACTAGGAGCGTTAGGTGGATTGAAGCCTGACCTAGCACTCTTCTCCACGAGCCAGGAACGATTACTGATACTGTGCTGGTGGGAGGTACGCATGATGGCACATGGAATATTAGTCTATGAGGCCTATAATCTCCAAACCAGGATAGTATCTTGAGGCTAATATTACACACGCTAGTAGCTCCAGAGTTAGCCACTATCAGCTTTAAAGGCTTGCCGTAAGAGGCTTGTAGTAAAGTGCTTATACTAGCCCTAGGCGTTCTAGGAGCCTCTACTAGTAGTGACTTGTAGATAGTGTTACTGCCATAAGCCCAGCTATAGTCTATACGGAATAGTGCTCCATAATAGCCGCTATAGCCTTTAGCCATGCATACCTTAAACGGGATTACTAGTGATGACGTATTCTCAACAACTATGCTCTGTGGAACAACCACTAGAGGTGACGATGCTTCAACAGTAACTATAGTCTTGTTCAATAACAGTGAAGACTTTAACTCTAGTACTACAGTTCTACATAATCCAGTACGATTTAGCTTAAGGAGTTTTGGAGCTAACGTGACACGTACTACTGGTTTGGGGGGAGTTTCGACAGCAACCTTTACTGGCGCCGTGTAGCTACTTCGACTAGTACTAGCCCTACTCCAGTAAGATACTTCAATAACCACGTATGATCTTCGTGGTGTTGTTTTAGAAGGCCATACTAGTACTGGTATCCTTCTACACTCACCAGGCTGAATCTCTATGGGCTGAATCGTGTCAACTAGGCTATTCAGCTCTAACCCTTTAGCCGATACCTCCGCCTTGACGGATACTAAGCCTTTATTACATATCTCTACGTTAATCCTTGACGTGGAGTGTGGATGCAATACGATCTTTGAAGGACTTACAGTTATAGCTACTTTAACTGGCTTGCTAGTGTAGTAGGCTGTTAGCTCACGACTATAAGTTACACCTAATGGGCCTCTATACGATAAGACTATGTCTACAACGCTAGACTTCGACTTTGGTATTGGAGTCTTAAGTACTACAACCCTAGATTCGAGAGGTGGTATGGAGTCTATGGAGGTAGTGGACTTGTAGCCTTCAACAACTATTGAGAGTTTCACGTCCCTAGCTACAGCGTCACCACTATTTACTAGCTTAACTAAGGCTAGTAGCCAGCCACTAGCCTCTTGAAGACTAACATTCTCCACTTCTACTCTTGGTCTACCAGTAATAGTGACGTTAACCTTGTAGCTTAGAGTTATGTTTGTCTGTAGTTCATCACCTGTCTCAAGGCATAAAACTCTATCAATTCTAACTATCACTAATGGCTTAACCTTCCCAACCCTCCTAACCTCAACCGGGACACTTACTGAAGCTCTATGAGAACTAAGATCCATATAGCCTACAACAACACCATGACTATCCAGCCCACCAATAACCCTCACAAGAAGCCTTAAGGGGACGGCTTTAGGGCAGTAGACGCTAGTACCTATCAGCCTAGAGTAGCCCCAAACCTCAAGACTATAGGGGGCCTCAAATTGCAGGTTTAGTACTCCCCAATCACCCTTAGAGAACTCGTATACCGTGAAGCCAGGCTTGTACAGTTTATAGCTGGTAAGGATTAGTGGAGGCCAAGGCCTAACGTTAACTGCCTTCACTACACTAGCATCTTGTACACAAGCTATCACAACTAGTAGCACAGCTACCAGGACCGGTATGTTAAGCCTTAACCGGTCCCTCAACACTCACCACCCTACCATCTCTAATCATTACCTTTGCATCAACATACCTTAATAGATCTAGATCGTGTGTAGCCATAATGACAGTGACTTTACACTCATCAACAAGCCTCCTAAATATTAGAGCAATCTGCCTCGAATTTACAGTATCGAGGTTACCTGTAGGCTCGTCGGCTAAGACTAGCTCTGGATTGTATGCGAGAGCTCGAGCAATAGCTACTCTCTGCTGCTCACCACCACTAAGCTGCCCTGGATACATGTACTCCTTACCCTTAAGGCCAACCATCGATAATAGTCTCAACGCTATACTCTTCCTCCTTGATGGTGGCACCCCCATACACATCAACGGTACTTCAACGTTCTCTATGACTTTAAGCCTACTAACTAGGTGGAACTGTTGAAAGACAAAGCCTATTCTTCCACGCCTAAACTTTGCCAGCTCATCCTCACTAAGACGGGTAATATCCTTACCTAGGACTTTTACAACACCCTTAGAAGGTTTATCAAGACCACCTATAATGTTTAGAAGAGTTGTCTTACCACTACCACTAGGCCCAACGATAGCCACGAAGATTCCACGTGGAATTTTCAAGTCTACACCCCTTAAGGCTACTGTCCTCGCTCTACCAGTGCCATAGACCTTCCATACATTATTAAGCTCTACAGCGTACTCCATTACCCTTAACGCCTCCAAGCCTCGTAGGCTAAGCGCTGTTGGAGGTTTTAATACTTATCTTCCAATGGAATATATTCTAGCAGAATATATACAAGTGTTTTCTAGTAGTAGGCTTATCCTAGAGTAGGAGGTGGAGTGTGGAGAGGCTTGAGCTCTCAGCATATTGAGGCTAAATACCTTAATAAGGCTGGCACCTGGGTTCGAGTGCATAGCCTACTACTAATACCTGTAATGCTCTCAGCAATAATAGTGTCTATGACTACTGCTATGAGTTTAGGACCATTATTCTTAGAGCTTAGAACTAAGGGTTGTGGACCACAGGCTCAGCAAATAGTTGAGAAGTTCATTACATCGAGTATAGCTATTGCGTTGAACTCTAAGCTAGCCTTCATAGCTGCTACTGGGGTCTGGGGTATCATTGCCGCCATACCTCTCTCCTACCTCTCAAGATCTGTTAGGCGTAGACGATCTACAATCCTTGCTGTGGTAGTTCTTGGTGTTGTTGGAGCTATTATTGCGGCTGCCTTATATCCTAGCGCATACAGTACAGCTGTAGCCACCGTCAAGGCCAAGATACCTACGATAAGCACCACTATATGTAGCTTCCTAGAGAAGGCGGCTACGGGTAGAGTGACTGTACAAGAGGCTCAGAAGTTCTCTAAAGCTCTTGCAGAAGCCTTTAAGCCTGTAGCTCAGGGCTCAGCTGTACTAGCTCCAGGAGGTATTATAGCAGCATTAGCCGTTATAGCGTTAGCCGCATCGTATATGGCTTTCAGCAGCGATACTGGTGTTGGTAGGCTAAAGGTTCTTGGAGGCATCCTAATCGTGTT
>CAZTPV010000148.1:0-2518 GCA_964615085.1 uncultured Desulfurococcales archaeon | reverse complement strand
CTTGTGAGGAGGCTTAGAGCTATTGAAAGCTCTATAGCTGATGTTGAAGGGAGACTTAGGGAGCTTAGGGAGGCTAGGGAGCTTATCTCTAGAGCTCATGGCAGGAGAGTATACTTCAGTTTCGCTGGGAGAGTCCTAGTTGAAGTTGATCAGAGTGAAGCTTTAGCTCTTGTCGAGAATGATATTAAGATGTTCAATGAGGTTCTTAAAAGGCTTAGAATGGAGAGGGAGAAGTTAATCAGTAGAATACAGGAGTTGAGAAAGGATGTTGAGCCTATCCTAGGAACTCTAGACTTCTTCTAGCAGTAAGGTATCTACGTATAACCTCCTCCCCTAACCTGGTAAGTACTGTACAGCCTCCACCCTGACCGCCTCTCCTACTCTCAACGAGTTTTGCTCCTATCCTCTTCTCTAGCCTATGTAGTTTCTCAACGACTTGCGGGGCACTTAACCCTAGTAGCTTGCATGCAGCTCTTATAGATCCAACCTCGTTCACAGCTATTAGTAGTTGTACAATGTCTTCGGGTATAGGCACTCCATTACACTCTACGACGACTTTTACGCTTATACTCTCCTGCTGTAGTGCTGGAGGCTTAGTGCACGGGTATCTCGCTATATGGTATGCTTCCTCCTCACTTATATTAGATATGGGTACCGTCTTCAACGGGTTAAAGGGGCATTTCATAATCTTGCTAGGACGTATGGTAAGTTTTCTACAATTACGGGGACAAGGTCTTTCAAGTATGGTCGCCATAGACTGGCCTATGTATGCTCTTCTAGCACGATAGCCATATAGTACGCCGTAGGGTAGAGCTATCCTAACGCCTGGCTCTCCAACTACATGTATAGGCTTATACTCCTCGTATAGTGGAGCCCCAATCCTATAGCATACTGGTAGGCCTTCAAGGCTTCCAACGAGCCTTAAGCTCCTCCTAAGCTCTTCAATAGTCTTAAACGTGTAGTACACGCTTATCATCTCACAGCCATGTTCGTAAGCTAGTCTAAGACTGTGAAGTAGTCCAGCCTCTATCAAGCTTGGACTAGAGTATACTACTAGCTCTATGTTTGGCTCTGGGACTGTTGCAACAAGCTTAACTGCTTCTGAAACCTCGCTCGTCGAGACTATTATTGATACGCGTCTAGCACAGGCCGATAATAGTCTTAATAGCATTGGTGCTCTAGGATGCCTAGTAATACCGTGCATAACTAGTGCCTCTCTAGCATCAATCACTGATAGGAGCTTCTCCACATCAGAGAGGCTTAGAGCTTGACTACCCTCAACAGGATATACAATTAACGTCTCAATAGCCTCAGTCAAGGCCAACCACCTAGACTACTATAACGTTAAACTCACAGTACCTGTAGCCTAAACCCCAACACTTAACCTCACGAGCATACCCACTCCGTCCTGTAACAAGCCTGTTAAGGTGTTCTATGATGCCAGCCTCCCACTCGCAAAGGCTTCCAAGCCCACTATCTTCTATACCTGAGCATGATATGCATGAATACACCTTGTATACACACCTACCCCTCTTACACCCCTTAAAACTAAAGAGCCCTATACCTAGTCGTGCTAACTCTATGATGGCTTCATGGATGCTAATATCATCTCCTAGAACATACTCAGCAAATACTTTGCCAGCTCTCCTAGCCATTACTCTTCCCAGTCCAGGCTCAGAGGAGTAAAGACTATACATCACCAATCTATGGTAGCTCTTAACCATGTTGTCGATTCTCGAGCCAATAATCCTCCTAAAGAACTCTCTATCGCCTTTGGATCTACCCTCCTCAATACTCTTTATCTCCTCTCTTATAATGTTATATGTGAGTCTTGGAGCTACTGAGAAGACGTCAAGAAGCATTTTATACATGGTCTTGGAGTACTGGCTATAATCTAGCAATCCCTCCAGACGCCTCCACGAGGCCTGTTATATGGTATACAGTACCGCTCCTATATAACGTGTTTAATGCCCACCGTACCACGAGCACCTAATAAGTATAATGATCTATGAAAGGTTTCGCGGAGGATACTCTTGGAGACTATAACTGGAGCGCCATACACGATATACATCGACATAGACAAGTGCATGGGGTGTAGAAGCTGCGAGATAGCTTGCGCTGTAGAACACTCCTTATCTAAGAGCATTTATGGGGCTATATACGAGAAGCCTAAGCCTAAACCAAGGATAAGAGTACTACACGTAGATAACCTAAATGTCCCACTTAGATGCCAGCACTGTAGAAGTGCTCCATGTGTTCAAGTATGTCCTACAGGGGCAATGTACACTACGAGTGAGGGCTTCGTGTTAGTTGACGAAACTAAGTGCATAGGCTGTGGCATGTGCAGCATAGCATGCCCCTTCGGCCATCCAAGAGTAGATGATGAGACAGGCACTGTTGTTAAATGCGATTTCTGTATTGATAGGCTACGTAAGGGTCTACTCCCAGCATGCGTTGAAGCATGTCCTACTGGAGCACTAGTATTTGGAACCATTGAGGAGGTACTATCATACGCTAG
>CAZTPV010000147.1:0-3498 GCA_964615085.1 uncultured Desulfurococcales archaeon | reverse complement strand
AATCCTCCTTACCCTCAATGATCCTAGTTAGTACTGCAGTTATCTCATTAAAGCAGCTTTCAAGTGACAATATAATATCCTTTATATCAAGATTCTCAACATTTGATAGGTTTCTCACAAAGATGCTATCCTCATCATAGAAGACTTCAACACCACTCAACATATCAGCAGCTTTTTTAGCTTCTGCTATATCACGAGGCTCAGTGACACCTAGTATTTTAGCGTCGCGATAGCCTAAAACATATAAGCAGCTTATGACTTGGCCAACACCAACACCCATTCTACCTATAGAAGCTCTATTAACGATTATCTGGCTCTTCATGTAGTCCTCTATATCTTTTGACTCCATGATCTTAGATGGTATGATTCTAACACTATCACCTTCAACAACAACGTAGACTGAATCGCCAGGCTCTAATCCTACTCTTTTTGCCCAGCTCTTAGGCAATGTTACTACTAGACTTGATGTGCCTAGTCTTTGAATCTTCCTTACCTCGAACATTTGATCACCATAGTTTTTCTGTTTATTCTGTTTTATTATACACTAATGTATATACAAGTACTTATGTGTTTTGATCAATAGTTGATAACCCTTTGAATTGATCCCAACGTCGTAGCTGTATTGGGTTATCTCGGTACTTGACTCCAACACCTCTAGTAGTGGTAACCTTCCCTATGACTGCTACTACTCCCTTATTGATGAACTCTTCTAGGTCTTTTAAACAAGTTTTGCTTACTGTGAAGACGATCTCGTATTCCTCACCACCGTATAGCGCTAGTTGAATGGGATCTAGATTGTTTTCTATAGCGTAGTTAACTACGCAAGGCTCTACTGGCACCTCTTCCAGGTTAATTATCCTGTTAGCTTTCAGCGATAGTGTATATAGGCTGTATGATAGCCCGTCGCTTACATCTGTTGATGCTGTGATGCAGTTAGCTAGCTTGTCGACTATGTCTAGGAACTCTAGTCTTGCTATTGGATTCTTCGTCTCCTTTATGATTATGGAGTACTTGTTACTATCTAGCTTAACTCCTCTCCTAATTACGTCTAGCACTACACCACCATAGCCTATTCTACCCCTCGTAACTACTACAATATCGTCTTCACGAGGCTTACAAGGTATAACTCTATTAGCATGTGCTACACCAGCTACATCTATCCATTCATCTGCTTGAGAGGAGTTAGTGTCTCCTCCAAGTAGCCATGCCCCATGAGTTCTAGCAGAGTTTGCGACACCTAGGATTAATGCTAATAATTCGCTTATCTTCCTAGAGCCTCTTAGCCCAATACTAACAGTGAATGCTAAAGGCTTGCCCCCCTTTGCTATCAAGTCACTTGCTACTGCTGTGACCGCCTTCCACCCGACATCATAAAGGCTCATCCAGGGCAACATAGAGGACTTGATACTATATCCATCAATCTTGAGTAACAAGTTACTGTACTCAGCACTTAAGCATGATGCATCATCACCTGGCCTTAGCTCTGGGCACTTCCATTGTGCCGCAAGTACTCCTAATATTATGGGTATCGCCTTATGCTCACCAGCCTCTGAAAGCGTTTGGAGAAGAATACTCTTATGCATCTTCAAGGCCTACTCAACCACTATTGTTTCTCCTTGATACTTTAGCTCTCTAAGCTTACGTAGTCTTTTTACTAGCTTCACAGCCGCCTCTACAGCTCTTCTAGCATAGTCGTCAACCCTAGCTAGTGCCTGCATTCTATTCATACCAGGACCTGAAATACCTAACGTTACAGGCTTGCCATATTTTAGTGATAGGTCCACAATTTTTCGTGCAACCTGGTTGGCTATAACTTCATCATGTTTAGTCTCTCCCTTTATTATCGCCCCTAAGGTTACAACTGCGTCTACATCATCCTTCTTTAGTAGCTCCTCTACTAGTAGAGGTATGTCAAAGGATCCGGGGGACTTAACTACGTATGCTACTTCTACACCAAGAAACTTAGCGTAGTTTAATGCTCTTTGTAGCATTAGGTAAGTTACATCGTAGTTGAATTCAGCTACGACTATTGCTATCCTTATGGTTGAGTCTCCCCTCAAGCTACTCGCCCACTAACCTTTAGGCATGCTTAGGACTACTATTGTGGGTTTTTCTGGTAAATCATCAACACTAACAACTATGCTATTGCTATCCATTCTCCTAATAACCCATCCTTTCTTTCTAGCATTTGTTATAAAGAGCTCTACGGTGTCGAGTGGTAAGTATACTCCAGGGACCCAGTAGTGAACAGGTATTGCGATTAGTGCTCCAACTTGTTCAACAACTTTTATTGCGTCTATTGGGTGGAGAGTATACACGTCTCCTGCGGGAACTATACCTATGTTTACAGGAGGCTCAAGTTCAGCTATCTCTCTATCATTAAGGGTTCTACCAAGATCACTAAAATGTACTAGCTTAATACCTTTACACTCTATACGGTACGCCACTACATGGCCTCGAACTTTACCCTCAAACTCGTCATGAGGAAGCCTAACACCTTTAACACTGTATGGTCCTAGCTTAAAGCTTCCAACCTTCTCCCTTATAACGCTCTTAGCTGTCTCAAGGAAGGGTTCAACAGCATTATGATCATAGTGCTCATGTGTAACCAGAATATAGTCTGGCTTAACTCTTGGACGTGGTATGTTTACACCAATACTTGTCCCATCATGAGGATCTATAAGCAGTTTAACATTATCGCACTCAAGCTCTATACATGCATGCCCCCACCATGTGATTTTTAACAAGATTCATCAGCCTCGAAACACTTCCTCATAGCTTTTAGCTCAAGGGTTCACGGCCCTCATCACCAGCTTTTAGACTTCAAAAATGGGTTGATAGGAGTGAGTATAGGGGTGTGCACCCCCGACCCCCAGCCGGCGAGGGCAGGGGCCACCGCTCATTAGCCCTCAGACGAGGGCTTTGCGGCGGCTCCAGCTAGATAACTAGTTGTCTACGTGTACTGGTTTTTATATGTGTGGTGGTGGTTCTAGTAATGGTCTTGACTCACTTAGCTTTCCAAGCTCTCTTACCTTAGGCCTATTCTTAGCTAAAAGTATAGGATTGAGGCTTAGAGGACATATGGCTAGGCAGTATCCGCAACCAATGCATACCCTAATCCTACTCTCATCGTTTCTCATTAATGCCATACTCTTAATGCTCTTAACTAGATCAATTCCCTCAGGACATATAGTACTGCATAAATCACACAATATACATTTATAATAGTCCTCTATTCTCGGCTTCGATACCATTAAGATTGTGTAGTCGTATTCACTAATGCTATAGGGGCTAGGTATCCTAACACCTTTCTTAGGCTTTAGTACACTAAGTTTATCTACTACAAGGTCTTTTAAGTGACTTCTAACTGGTATCGGCTCAACAACATATCTCTCTCTAGGCTTAAGCCTATATCTACAGGCTAGTACTGGATAACCATTAACAACTACGCTGCAAAGTCCACAAAGACCCCGACGACACGAACTAGCATATGATAGG
>CAZTPV010000146.1:0-4916 GCA_964615085.1 uncultured Desulfurococcales archaeon | reverse complement strand
GGCTCTTCGAGAAGGAGGTTAATAGAGCTGTACTAGAGGGGAAGGCCGACATAGCTGTCCATAGCCTAAAGGATGTGCCTAGCGAGGTACACCCCGACCTACTACTAGCTATGACTCCTCCAAGAGACTCCCCATACGATGTCCTAGTCTCAAGAACACGTGTTATGACTCTTGACGAGCTACCTCAAGGAGCTGTTGTAGGTACTAGTAGTGCTAGGAGGAGAGCAATGATAAAACACTATAGGCCAGACCTAAAACTAGAGTACCTACGTGGTAACGTCGATACAAGGATTAGGAAGCTTATGTCGGGAATGTATGACGCTATAATACTCGCCGAGGCTGGTATACAGAGGCTTGGACTAAACATAGGATATTGGAGGATACCATCAGAAATACTAACACCAGCTCCATGCCAAGGAATTATAGGAGTCTATGTCCCGAGATGGAGGAGAGACCTAGTTGAACTACTCTCTGAGGCGACTCACGAAGAGACTATGGCTATGGCTAGAGCTGAGAGAGCATTCTTAGCAAGGGTTGGTGGTGGATGCTACGTACCTCTTGGAGGCTTCTCCTACTATGATAAGGATGGTGGACTGGTGTTTGAGGCAGCTCTACTTGACCAGGATGGTAGGAGGAGAGTATTTGTTAGAGTTGAAGGTGATCCGGATAGGCCAGAGGAGGTGGGATTAGAGGCTGCTGAACAGCTTAAGAGGAGAGCTAAGGAAGCCGGGATTAGTGTTAGATAGCTACTAGTTCTCATTCAAAGTTTCTATAGAAAACATTCGAGAGGCTAGCCTTTACGGGGATCCTCTCTCAGCTAGTGGACTCAGAGAGACTCCAGGGCTTACCCTCATAGACTATCTTTGCTGGTAGCTTATCCTTGTAGGTTCTAAGGAACTTGAGGTCCTCCTCCTTCTTCCTTAGGTCGTCTGGTAGCATTCTAGGTATCTCCTCTATTATTGGGTACCATCTCTTGCAGTTAGGGCAGTAGATTACCCCGGTTACAACCTCTATCTTCAAACACTCAGCGCAGGGGGTTTCAACCTTCTCCTTCTCAAGCTCTACGCCTATGGGTGTTCGAAGCTTGTAGCAATAGAGCTCGCATAGAGGGGGTTTAAATCTCTCAAGATGCTTCTTAATCTGCTCCTCTCTCTCCGGGTACTCTTTAGTCTCTATAACGTATAGCTCTAAGGGGAAGTGCTTACACATGGGGCAAGCAGCTATATCCATGAACCTGTACTTCAACTTACCTCACACTCCTTTAGCAGCTTTTTCAACTATGCTCTTAACCTCATCTAGAACCTTCTTAGCCTTTTCCGGTGTTTTTGCTTCAAGCATTATTCTTAGTACTGGCTCCGTGCCGCTAGGCCTCACTAGAACCCACCAGTCATCACCAAAAACTTTAACACCATCTATTGTCACTTGCCGGTAACCCTTATACGCCTCCTTAACAGCTTCAACGACCTTCAAGGCTTTCTCTCTTGGCATTGGTATCTTCGTCTTTATGGGATAGTATTTTGGTAGTCTGTTAAAGAGTTCTGAAGCCCTCTTACCCTCTCTAGCCATCATTTCAAGCCATAACGCTAGCTTCATACCTCCATCGCGTACCAGTACGTGTTCAGCGTAGATGAAGCCACTATTCTCCTCAAAGCCAGCTATACCCCCCTTCTCTAGTAGCCTGTACGATATGTTGACTGAGCCTACAGGAGTCCATTCAACTTCCACTCCTAGAGGCTTAAGGTATTCTTCAACTAGTGTGCTTGAAGATACTGCTGTAAAGACTCTCCTAGGCTTCCTAGACTTATCTGCTTCGACGATGTATGCTGAGAGTAGTGTTCCACTACGATCACCCCACCATACTACACCCTTCTCATCTATTAGGAGAGCTCTATCACCATCACCGTCATGGCCTACTCCTAGGTCAGCATTAACTGCTACTACTATCCTCCTAGTCTCCTCAAGTGTTTCTGGTGTTGGTTCAGGCTCTCTACCTGGAAACGTTGGGTCTATGTGGCCATTCACTGTAACCACTTTTACGCCAAGCATCCTTAATATCAGTGGTGTTGTGAGGCAAGAGACGCTATTAGCGCAATCCACTACAACCTTGAACTTCTTGGATGCTATTAGGCTACGGTCTACATGCTCTACAACACCTTTAGCATAAGCTTCATTAGCTTCTGGGAAGGGTTTAGCGTCGTGAACAAGGCTCGACCATGATGCTAGCCTGAATTTCTGCTCAAAGAATATTTCTTCGACTTTCTTCTCATCCTCTCTACTAATCTCTATGCCTAGAGGCCCTATCACCTTTATACCATTGTATTGTGGTGGATTATGGCTAGCAGTAACCATTACACCCCCATCAAAGCCGAAGTTCTTGACACAGTATTGTAGTGCTGGTGTTGGTGTGTAACCTGCATAGTATACCTTTGCTCCGCCAGCCTCAAGGCCAGCGATGACAGCATGTACTATCATGTCTCCGCCAGCTCTAGCATCTCGACCAACAAGAATCCTCGAACCTTCACCAAAGAATGTTGCTACAGCCATTCCAAGCCTCATAGCAAGCTCTGGTGTAAGTTGCTGATTAACAATACCTCTAACACCATCTGTGCCAAAGAGTCTACCCATAGGCTACTCACCTAAGGCTACACTAAGACTTGTCTAGTTTAACGAGTTTTACTCCTCCTCCTCTATAGCGTTTAGATCTAATCACTTTCTCCTCCTAGTAAGTATGGTTACTATTATGGCTGCTACTCCTGCTGCAACAGCACCTATAATGAGATAAGTTGTTGTACTAGGCCTTCCCGGTGATACACCGCCTCCCTTAAGGAGGTTAGCTAGCTTCACGGTCTTAGTGGTGCTGCCAGACTTTATGATGACTACTATACTGTTTGCACTGACTCCAAACACCTTCTGGATTCTTGATGCCACCCAGTAAATGTAGGTTTTGAGGGGAGCTTTAACTGCTGGCAATTCTACCCTAAGCATACTATTCTTAACGCTAACGTGGTATGTTCCTGGCTCAACCCTAAACCTTGAAAAGTATTCTCTCACCATGCTTAAGCTGGCCATGAAGCCGTAGGGTATGTAGACTCCAAGGTAAGGTACCCTATAGGGTATAAGTGATGCTAGGTTACTACCAGTAAACTTCATGTCTCCATGAACTACTACGCCTCTACTAGTACCGTTGAAGACTAGGAGGCCACTTGCAAAGCCTCTTGGTGGTGGTGTAGACACTGTACAAATACCACCAAAATCTACTCCAAGAGTAACCGTCTCGCCACTACTTCGTGTCCAGGGAGTGTAGGCTGATAGTGTGAACGATCTACATTTAAGCGCTTCTCTAACTATATCTGAGAGAGCTGCTTGATTCAATAAGCTCTTAAGCCTATTAATAGTCTCTACTCCTGGCCTTACGAGCCGACACTCAATAGAGCCAGTAACAATAATCATGTTTCCACGGAACTCAGCACGGTAACGAGCCTTAGTAACACGCTCCCCATGACCGTAAGAGTAGGTTAGTGATGCTACTAGTACACCATTACTAAACCTAAACTTTACGATGTCGAGTACTGGCAGTCTACCTTTCATTAAACCCTTAAAGCTATACGATATGGTGTTTAAGGCCCCACTACGCTTTACAGTCAATACACCATTAAAGTCCGTAAAGGCTTTAGACACGCCGATAATAGTGCATTTAACCACTCCATTAGCATGCGTGAAGACTAGCTTTAGTTGAGTAGGCTTAGAGGCAGCTGGCTGGAGGCTAGGAGCCCATAGTAGTACTGCTACCAGTAGCGTGGCTAGAAGGCTCCTCAAGGACATACTTCACCTCTAGTCTCATAATGGTGGCGTGAAGGTACATGTATAAAAGATTGGCTTACAATATGTTCTCGCTGCACATAGAGGCCTTATAATTTTGAGAAACATAAAGCTAATCCGTGTCCCACAAGCCCGATAATACCTGGAGGGCTACCCGTCTTGAGGATCCGCATAGTTCATGCAGCTGGGAGTGAGGTTGTAGAGGTGATTGATGATAGCCCGGGTAGGCTTGAGCTTGTTATTGTTGAGGATGGCTCGTACAGTCTTAGAGTCTACGAGGATGTAGACCTAGATGATGTTGATGAGGTTATTCGTAGAGTTTTAGATGAGCTCTCATCCCAGTAGCTCTAGAGTCTTCCTGGCAGCTTCACTACCATTCTTTACAACGTATAGTCTCTCTATGCATCTTGAGTCTAGACAACCCCACCTCTTATACGCTTCTAGGAAGTACATGTCTGTATCTGCTCCACACCCAGTAAGAGCAACTACTGGTTTTGCTTCGCGGTAAGCCATTAGAGCTTCCATAAACGTTCCAGCACCACCGCCCAAGGCGACTAGTACTTGTGAAACTCTTACGAGTAGCACACTTCTAGCATTATCGTTTACACCAGTATCGAAGAGTAGTAGGTTTCTGTAGCCAGCATACTCCCTACAATAGCTACTACGCTCACTAGGAGCTAGCACTATTACTGTTAAGCCTTGATTTAGAGCCTCTCTAACAACAACCTCCATGAGTCCCCAGCAACCACCAACAGCTAGCGCTATGCTTGAAGCTAGCTTAGCAATATGTTTTACGAACTCTCTAGCCTCTCTAGCTAAACACTCACTTGGATGACCACCATAGGCAGCAATACCAACAACCTTCAAGGCCCTCTACACCACAGTGCTTGCATGCGTGTAGTTAGAGGGGGGTAACCCTTAAGAGTAGCTGGGGTCGTGAGGGGGGTTGGGGGGTGGGGGTTATGCAGACTCTTAGGTATACGAGTAGGGCTAAGGTCTACGGAAAACACGTGTATGGCAACCTCTATGGCTGCGATGAGGAGCTGTTAAAGGATGAGGAGAGGCTAAGAGAGATAGTCGTTAACGCTGCACGTATT
>CAZTPV010000145.1:0-12782 GCA_964615085.1 uncultured Desulfurococcales archaeon | reverse complement strand
TGAGGATAAGTGTATTGTTGAAAAGCAGTCTCTAGCAAGCCCTCCTCTAGCCCAAGTACATGAAGCTAGTAGCCTAAATGCTTTTGATGCTAGCCTACAAGCTTCTTTC
Organism: uncultured Desulfurococcales archaeon; assembly: GCA_964615085.1. Lineage (GTDB taxonomy): Archaea > Thermoproteota > Thermoprotei_A > Sulfolobales > Pyrodictiaceae > CAZTPV01. The sequence goes on along the minus strand of CAZTPV010000145.1, from coordinate 12,673 downwards.
AAGCTACCACTAACAACTAGGACTACTACAGGTACTATCTCATCCTCTACCAAGACACTAGCACACCACTGGTACTATCCTAGGTGGATGGTCTTAAAGGTAGCAGGTGTAAGTAGCGTGTAGAGTAATCTTTAAAAATGGTTAGGCTGCCAGCCTAACCTAACTGGTGGCTCTTAATGTCCTTTCAGGGATTCATAGACGATATTGGCTTAGCGCTACTAGAGCCTAGGACTATGATTGCAACAGCTAGGGCTGAAGGTCGTGGCTTAGGGCTACCACTGTTATTCGTGGTATTGTTCTCACTAGGTGCTGCTGGAGGCTTAACAACACCCTTACTTAAGGTTATTGCCTCAGCTGTTCCAGCTTCAAGACTGAGTTTAGGGCTTTGGAGCTATGCCGCTATATTCCTCCTGGTCTTGGCCTTTGGCTTCATACTATGGCTTGTAGACTCACTTCTAATCCATGCTCTCTCACTAGCTTTAGGTGGTCATGGAGGCCTTGAGGATGTTATGGCTGCTGTTGGCTACTCTTATGCTGCCTGGTGGCCTCTAGCTCTTAGTGGAGCTATTAGCCTAGCACTGCACTGGCTTGTAGGTTTCGCAGCCGTGGTCATAGGTTTCATAGCCTCAGTTGTCTGGAGGATTTACTGTCTATCCCTTAGTGTTTCCGAGGCTGAAGGCTATGATGCAGCTAGAGGCCTTGTAGTAGTCATAGTGTGTAAGGCCTTAGAGTACATAGTCATACCCTTGATCATAGTATGGTTCTCGACTATTGCTAGCCTATGGGTTACACCACTACCGTACTGGGGTTAGGAGGTGGTGGGTATGAGCTTAAGGATGATCCTAGGCATACTAGCCTTATGCTCAGTTGTTATGGGGGTTATAGCTCCAGCAGTAGTATACATGACCACTGGCTGTAGGGCTCCCGTAAGCCTTGAGGAGCTGTCTTCACTAAGGATCATAGCTAAGCCCCCACTAGTAATCCTGCTATTCCCTAAGCCACTCGTAGAACGTAAGATCTATGAGCATAGTATAGCAGGGTATAAGGAGCTCTACATTGAAGCCTCTATGGCGACATTGAAGGTTACTGATGGTGGTAGTGTTGTAAAGGTCTACTCAAAGTTGCCTCAAGCAGCTAGAGCCATCAGTGTTGAGGCTGTTGATGATTGTTTTAAGCTTAGAGTCTCTGAGTCAAGGGTTGTTGTTGAGCTTGGTGATAGAGCTCCTAGAAGCCTTCAACTAGTAGTTGGTAGTGGTGTTGCCAGTATAGATACTATGAGACCTCTAGACAATGTTAGTGTGACTGTGGATAGTGGTGTGCTTAGCATCCACAACCTCTATGTGAGGAGGCTGTTTAAGGCTAGAGTCTCAACCGGAACTATTACAGCGTCAATACATGCTTCAAAGGGCTCGATAGTGGATGTGGGCTTGGAGACTGGTAGTGGTAGTATATCGATCTATGTGCCAGCGGGAGTGGGGGTATGCATTAAGACTAGTAGGAGCCTAACATGCCCCATAACAGTAGCTACAAGCAATATCGTTGAGTCCTGTGGTAAAGACTCCATTACTGTAAAGCTCTCATGTAGTACTGGCTCACTTAGCGTTACGATAGCTGGTGGGTAGAAGCACTATGAGTAATAGTGAGGCTAGAATTAGTGATCCAGAGCTAGCCCTGAGAGTAGTAACAGTGTTAGCGAGTAGGGCTAAGCTCAGAATACTCTGCTACCTATCAACACACCCAGGTGCAACAGCTAAAGAGGTAGCAGAGTACACTGGTACAAGCCTACCAACAGTCCTTGAGCACTTAGCTGAGCTCTCTAGTCTAGGTCTGGTTAGAGTTGTGGAGGAGAGGAAGGGTGCTAGGAGGGTTAAAAGATACTATCTAGCCGCTAAGAGGATAAGCATCATAGTGGACTTTGATAGGGTTAGAGAGCGTGGCGAGGAGAGGCTTAGGAGGCTTCTAGACGAGTACCTTAACTTGAGGAGTAAAGGCGTAGTTGTCAAAGCGTCTCCACACGCTAAGGAGCTAAAGAAGCTACTAGGATTAAGCGAGGAGGAAGCTAGAGAGCTAGCAGCATTCATAAGGGATAGGCTAGGTGAAGTAGTCTCTAGACTCGCCAAGGAGGCTAGGGAGAAGGTTAAGGGCTCAACAACAGTTAGAAGCCTATCAACATTATTGAGGGTAGACATGGCGCTAGCAGCAATGGTGGCTACTAGGATGATTGAAGAGGGCTGGGCTAGAGCTGAGAGAGGTAGGATAATAGTGTCTTGAAGAGGGGCCCTAAACACTCAACCCCTATAAGCAGCTAGAACTCAAAGGATAACTATTATGGGTGTAAGCGTGTCAAAGGATGTAGAGAGGCTATTAAAGGCTGCAGGTATTGGTCGTTTTCAGGTTATGGCTTTGCTTCAAGCTGCTAGATACTATCTACTCTACGGTGATACTGATAAGGCTAAAAGCTTTGGACTAAACAGAGCAATATTCTACGCATGGGCAAAACACTATGGGCCAAGGTATAGAGTATACCATACGAGTATCGAGGAGCTCTTAAAGAGGGCTAGGAGGAAGCCTGGACAAAAGTGTCCAGAGGGCTTTGTTGAAGTTGCTGGTGAATGTGTACAGGTTAGCCCTCGTGGATACTACATGATTGGTGGTGAGGAGCAAACTCCAAGAGACTTTGATAGAGAGGTTGCATGGAGGATAAACCGTGTTATAGGCTGGGATAGGGCTTGGAAGGCTGCACTAGAATATGTGTCACAGTTCCCTGAATGGGTTTTAAAGGATCAACAGAGGTTTTACAAGCTAGTCTACGAGCCTGTTAGAGACGTGTTCCTAAAGATGGTTGCTGAGGGGAAGACTCCTAAGCCTCCTAAAGAGATTATTGATAGGATTAGGAGTCTTGAGGAGGCGTTGAAGAAGGCTAAGAGGCAGCAGGTTAGCCTTGATAGGTTTATGGGTGGTAGTTGACTAGTTTAAGCTTCTAGGCCATCTACCATTATATTATCTGGGCTACAACTAGGTTTAGAGTGAGGGTTGGGGGTGAGCTTCTTGGCTAGAAGCATTCTAGGCTCTGATGCTGAGAGGCTCCTCCCAGTGGCTAAGAGGGTTAAACAAGTCGTTAAAGATATGGATCCTGACGCTAGAGTGCTACTTGTTAGGGACGTTACTGGCTCCTACGGTGTTGCTGTGGTAACGAGGCTTGCTAGGAGTTTTGGTGAAAAAATAAGGTTGAGGGTTGAGGTTATGCGTGTCCTAGCCCAGGATCTTGAAAGGCTTGACGTTTACATACTACCTCCCGAAGAGTATGGAGACTGGGTTAGAGTAGTCGTCCTAGACTATATTGAGGCTTAGCTAGCCTTAACCTGCTCTATTAGCTTCTCAATAGCACTCCTCATAGCCTTATAGTGTCCACCATCACTAAGACCCTTAGCCGCAGCAGCCTCAGCCGCAATACCACTATATAGTGCATAGAATGCTGCTCCTCCAAGCTCTGCAGCAAGCCCCCAATAGTCTTCAAGTTTCTCCGGCTTAGGCTTACCAGTCTTAAGCGCATAGGCTCTAAAGGCTAGTGATGTACAGCTCCAAAGCCTCTTAAACGCCTCCTTGTAGTTGCCATCACTAGCATACTTATCAGCCTTTGAGAGTATGTCCTCAACGGTCTCTAGCACAGCCTTCGGCTTATCCTCTTCAGGAACTACGCCGAGAAGTAGGTCTAGGAGCAGCTCTTCTGGTGTAACACCCTTCTTCTCAGCCTCAGACTCAAGAGCCTCAATTATAGTTTGAGCAATCTTTATCGACATGAGGTTCTAGGACACCCCCACTAGCTCCACGCTAATACTTGTCTTAAGGGGGGTGATACGGGCTACGCTAGTCTAGGACCTCCAATACCTCCTAGTCCTAACATAGTTCTGTTCAGCTTCTAGGAGAGCCTTATAGAAGGCCTCCTCACCACCAAGAACTAGGCTTCTTAGAACCCTCTTAGCGGTAGTTGGCCCAACACCATGAGCTGCTAGTGCCTCAATAGCCTTCCTGCCATAGTCTAGTACTAGGCTACCAGCCTCCTTAAGCTCACGCGCCATCTTAGCCTCTTCACCTCTAAGCTTCTCCCTCCTCCTCATCTTCTCTACAAGCCTCCTAGCAGATGACTCATCAAGTCTTGTAGGGGCTATGAATCCTGCACCACAACGTTCACATCGAGGCTTCTCTGGGAGATCACCAATAGTTGCCTCCCAGGTGTAGCCGCACATTAAGCATACGAGTCTAACCCTTTTAGACTCAATCCTCTTCTTGACTATGGATGCTATGAGAGTTGATGGTATAGTCTCCACCTTAACTCTTTCAGGTATTCTAGCTTCAGCTAGAACCTCTCTAGCTAGTGGGCTAGGCTCACTAAGCTCTACGCCATGGACTCTAATCCTACCAGTTCTTATACCCTCAAGAAGCATTCTTAGAGGCTCAAGTTCGATCTTAGTCTCCATAAGCTCTCTAACAGCTTCAACACCAGCTAGGCTATCTCTTAGAGGCTGTAGTAGCCTCCTATCTGGCTTAGCACCCTTCTCTATGAGCCCCATCCTCTGAGCAACATGGTACAACTTCCACTCAAATAGTCTAGTTCTACGAGTAGCCTCTAAGACTAGCCACTCAACAGTACTCCACTCAGCTTCAACTAGTAGTCTTAGAGGCCTAAGAGCCTCCTGAAGCCTTAAGGGCCTTGCAGCCTTAACAACCACAGCGTATGGTGTTGATGCTGTTAGTGGGGTATACCCGTAGACCTGCTTGAAGGCCATGGCGAGAGCTAGCTCAAAAGCCTTTGAAGGCTTTGAGCCAAGTATTGCATGGTAGAAGACAACGTCTTTAACAACCTCAACAACTACGTCACGATCACTTGGTAGTGGGAGTCCTCTAGAAAGGTGTTCTCTAAGCACGCTAGTAACATAGCTCCTAGCACTCCTAGCTAGAGGGTACTGGTCTAGAACCCTCTCACCCTCATCCCTAAACCTTCTAAGTATCGACCCTAACTCTCTAGCAGCCTTCCAGTCTACTGGTATGAGTTCACCCTCCCATGCTGGTGGTAGTAGTGTTCCTGGCTTAGCCTGCCTCACGACAACCCTATCATCCTCAACACCTACAACCTCCCAAGGCCGTCCAGCGAGTATGAATACTGAGCCAGGCTCTAGTGTTGCAACAAAATCCTCATCTAGAACTCCTATCCTCTCACCAGTAACGATATCGTATACTTGGTACTGTTTAACGTCTGGTATCATAGTCACGGAGTAGTAGTATGAGAGTAGCCTCCTACCAGGCTTAACTCTAGAGTCTTCAAGCCTCACAATCTTAGCGTCATGGAGTAGCTTTAGTAGTTGCTCTACATCCTCGTAGCCTAGATCACTATAGTGTACGGTTCTGCGAGACAACCACAATATGTCTTCAGTAGTGGTAAACCCCTTCTCAGCAATAATCCCAGCAACCTGGTGTGCTAGCGCGTCTAGAGGCTTCATGGGTGGTTTAAGCTCCTCTAGATCACCTCTAGAGGCTCTAGCAGCCAGTACAGCTGACTCAAGTATATCGTAGAGGTTTCTAGAGGCTATTATAACAGCTCTTGCTGTCTCACCAAGCCGGTGGCGTGACCTACCAGCTCTCTGTACAAGTTTTAGTGCTTGGCGTGGAGACATGTACTGTATGACTAGATCCACGTGGCCTATATCTATTCCAAGCTCAAGACTACTAGTAGCAACTATGACCTTGACCTTACCCTCCCTAAACATTTTCTCGGCTTTAAGCCTCTCAGCTCTACTAAGACTACCATGGTGTACTAGAACCTTATCCTCTCCTAGAACCCTACGTAGTAGTGCTCCTAGAACCTCAGCTGTATCACGTGTATTAGTGAAGACTAGGACTCCACCACTAGCCTCTAAAGCTAGCTCAGCAATCCTTCTAACTCTAGCTGTAAGCTCCTCATCAACTCTCAGTAGCTTTGAGTACACTTTATCATCGGCTGTAGGCTCTGGAGATTCAACAACAACCTCTAAACCCCTATCACCACCAGCTTCAACGATTAACACCATCCTATTGTGTGCTAGGAATCTTGCAGCCTCCTCTGGACGCGATATTGTTGCTGAAAGCCCTATCCTCTGAAGCCTGTATCCTGCATAGTCTTCAGCTCTCTCAATAGCTAGTGCTAGCTCAGCACCACGCTTATCGTCTAGGAGCTCGTGGACCTCATCAACTACTATTGCTCTAAGACCCTTTAGTGCTTCTTGGAACTTCTTGACTGAGAGTAGGAAGTAGAAGGTTTCTGGAGTTGTAACCATGATTTCTGGTGGCTCCTGGAGAAATCTCTTCTTCTCAACACTACTAGTATCTCCATGTCTAACTTGAAGCCTTACACCAGCCTCTCCTAGAATCCTCCTCATCCTCTCAAAGATATCCCTATTCAAGCTCCTCAAGGGGGTTACGTATACTACCCTAAGCCCCCCAGTACCCCACTTTGAGAGAATGAGACTTGCAAGAGGTAGTAGAGCTGCCTCAGTCTTACCACTACCAGTTGGGGCAACCATAAGGACGTTGTAGCCTCTAAGTACTAGTGGTATAGCCTTCTCCTGAATAGGTGTAGGCCTAACATAGCCGTACCTCCTAATAGCCTTCTGTACTGCTGGGTGTAGTTGGCTAAACACCATAGCCTCTAGGAGCACCCCAAAACACTACTATAGTTTTAGGCTCAGCCCAATTAATGTTGGGAGTAATGCTATGAGGTGTACTCAGCTTCTAGAACCAGTCATGATCACGGGTAGAGTCTATAGATCCTTTAAGCCGACTAGAGTAGCTGAGTGCGCTATACTACTAGGAGGTAGGGTACTACACGTAGGCTCTCTAGAGTCTTGTGAGAAGGCTTGTAGAGCTCTTGGAGGCTGTATAGAGTATGGTGTTAAGGGTGCAGCTATACCAGGGTTTGTGGACTCACACCTACACTTATCCTCAACTGGTAGATCGACAAGGATCATAGAGCTTAGAGACTGTAGGAGTATTCGTGAGCTTGTAGATAGGATTAGGAGAGCCTACCAGCAGGGCTTAGGCGTTGTAGGTGGATGGGTCTACGCTAGGGGGTGGGATCAGGAGAGGCTTGGAGCTACACCCTCAAGAAGGGATCTTGACCAAGCGGTTCCAGATAAGCCTGCGATAGCTGTAAGAGTTTGTGGCCACGTAGCAGTACTCAACACTAAAGCTCTAGAGCTGGTGGGGTTAAAGCTAGCTGAACGGTTTAGAGGCCTTATAGACCTAGAGCATGGTGTTGTTAGGGAAGAGGCTCTAGAAGAGGTTGTAGAGGCTATAGAGTCTCAGATACCCTTGAAGGAGATCGAGGAGGACATACTTAGAGCTCAAGAGGCTATGCTTAGAAACGGCATAGTGGCGTGTAGCTGGATGAGCGCTAGCCTACCAGAACTGCTTACTGCGTTAAAGCTTACTGCTCAAGGCAGACTAGTTATCCGGGTATCAGTCTACCTAAGCCGTGAAGCCTACAGGCTACTAGTAGACTCAAGCATTGATCCACGTATAGGTGTTGGAGGGCTGAGAGTTAGAGGCGTAAAGGAGTTCTGTGATGGGTCTCTAGGTGCTAGAACAGCACTACTCTCACAACCCTATAGCGATAGTCCAGAAACCCGAGGCGTAAGACTACTAAGTGTTGAGGATGCTGTAAGCCTAGCAGTAGAGTGTGAGCAGAAGGGCTTAGAGCTAGCTCTCCACGCGATAGGTGATGCAGCAGTAGACATCGCCTTAGAGGCTGCTAGGAGAGCACCTAGAACAGTTAGGATTGAACACGCATCACTAGTGAGGGATGACCAACTACCACTACTAGCAGCCTACCCTAAGGGTGTTAGCATACAACCTAGATTCATAGTCTCTGACTGGTGGGCTGAGAAGAGGCTAGGGTGGAGAACTAAATGGCTCTACCGGATAAGAGATATGGTTGAGTGGATGGTTGAGCTAGGCTTCTCCAGTGATAGTCCTGTAGAGCCCTTAAACCCTCTTGAGGGAGTCTATGCAGCCACATGTGGAGCTGAATGGATTAGTAGAGAACACCTTGTAGACTTAGAGACAGCGTTAAGACTATACACTATGGGTTCTGCAAGGCTTTCAGGGTTTAGTGATCTAGGGGCCATAGAGCCTGGCTTTGAAGCATCAATAGTAGTGTTGGATAAAGACCCTCTTGAAGTAAGCCTAGAGGAGACTCGAAGGATAAGAGTCTATAGGACCATTGTTAGAGGGCTAGTATGTGAGCCCGACTAGGCCATAATACTAGCTGTACGCGATGAGGAGTGGAGATATTTCCATAGAGGCTCCTCCACTCTAGCAACTGGTGTGGAGGGTTGTGGAGAACTCTCACACCTAGATCATGGCCCTACATCCTACATCCAAGACCAGTAGTCCTAGTAGCCTCATGTAGTAAGGCTAGGTGTAGCTGTATGGCAGCGTCATGGATAACACCAGTCTCTAGGACTCCACCATACCTAGCTGTAGCCATAGCCGAGTCTAGATTCACATACACGTTGCTGAAAGAGTCGAGAGAGTTTACAGTTAACATCCTAGATGCAACTCATAGCCGTGAAGTCCACATGGCGGGCACTATTAGTGGTAGAGACTACCCAGATAAGCTTGAAAGAATAGGGCTTAAGTGGGGTAAGGCTAGGAGGGTATCAGCACCAGTATGCCTAGACTCCCTAGCTGTAGCTGAGTGTGCTCTTGAGGGGCTACACCCCTATGGAGACCACGTCCTCGTGGTTGGTAGGATTCTAGAAGCGTATGTTAGAGAGGGTGTTGAGCTCGTAGACCCTAAAAGCTACCAGCCACTACTACACTGTGGTGGTAACAAGTACACAGCTCCAAGCGAGAAAGTCGTCGAGGTGGAGGACTAGTCTTGTCCAGTGTCGAGGAGCTCGTAGTGAAGCTGTACCGTGAGGGTAAAACGATCAAGGAGATAATGGAGGCTACCGGTCTTAGTGTTGGGAAGATCTACGACATACTATACAAGCACCACGTTAGGCTTAGGAGAGGTAAGCCATACCACAGTCGTGGTAGACTTACAGAGGAGGAGATAGCTTTGATATGCCGCCTCTACGCTACAGGACACAGCATATACAGTATAGCTAAGAAGCTAGGACGCCCACCCTCAACAATATACTATGCGCTTAAGAGGAGAGGCTACAAGCCCTAAAGGGTGAGGGTTTGAGCCTAGAAGCCTGTAGAGAGGCTCAGGAAATAGTATGGGATGGTAGTGACCTCGACTGGGTTAAGCCTAGAGGGTGCCGTGAATATCTTCGTGGAGTAGGCTTAAACTACCTTCATGGAGTATTCGATGAAGCGTTTAAAAGGATTCTAGAAGACTACAAGCCCTCTAAAACCTATAGTGTAATGCTGATAATCCCGTGTAGCTACGGTAAACCCTACAGGGAGAGCTACATACACTACCACATACGTAAAGCCATAGCCGACTACCTGAAGAGAGAGCTCGTACACGAGGTCATAGTTACTAATGCAGGTGTTGTGCCCAGGGAGCTTGACGAGTACTGGCCCTACGTAGCATACGACTGGAATCCAAGATACGAGGATAAGGCTATTAAGGAGTGCTATACTGTAGTGCTAGCATCCAGGCTTGAAGCGTACATTAGGAGGTTTAAATCCTACTATAATTGTTTCGCAGCATACCTCAGATGGGATAGTGATAGCTGGAGGGCGGTAGAGCTAGCCTCAAGGAGGCTAGGAGTGAAGATACCTAATCTAGCTCCTAGAACCGTCCCTAGAGAGGAGGTTTACGAGGCTAGTCTAGGAGGGCTATACAGTGACCCAGACATAGTACTGATAGCTAGGAGTAGCTTAGAGAGGCTTAAGAGGCTACTAGGAGAACTAGTATCCTCATGCTCTTAGCTTTTGAGCAGCTGGATACCACTCCCTAGGAGCACTAGTATATGGGGGCTCGTAGTCACAGTCAACCTCAAGCTCAAGACTACTAGACTCGAGGTATACGCAGGACACTATCTCGAGGACGTTAGGCTCGTGGACTGATGCTAGAGGCCTAAGGACTAGAACACGTACACCACTACTAGTCCTAGCATACCAGTATAGCACTGGCTCACGACCACCATAGCCGGGTATGACTCTAGGCCTACACGTAGACGCTAGTCTCCTCCAGTCAGTATCAGAGACTATGTTTAGTGTTCCTGGATACGGGTTACAGCCAAGAGCTGACCTCAAAGCCTCATAGTAGTATGGGTCAAGAACATACCTCCTACCAGCACCAACACCACTAGCTCTCCTCCCCTTAACGATCACCTTCAACACTCAGCCCCTTAGGCTTAACATTATAGAGCTTTAAAGCAGCCTCCTCAAGCTTACGCACAATACTCTTCTTGAAGCCTATAAACACACCACCCCACTTACCACCCATGAACGATGGGCATGAAGCTACCCCAATGAAGCTAGTAACCTGATCCTCATAGATCATAAGCCTCCACGAACCCCTATAGGGTTCGAAGACTAGTAGGCCTGGAGACCAGCGTGAAACGCCATAAACACCACGTTTAACCCCACCAACAAGATCCTCTAGGCCAGAAGCCTCAACATCAATATGGGTTACAAAAGCCCTACTATAACCCCTAACATGCAGGTAGACATGGGCATCAATAAGCCTACAACCATTCATACATACTACAACCCTAGCCCTAAGCCTAATCTTCCCAGGTCCAGGACCAGTCACCTAGACTACACCATGCCGTGCCTACCACGACTACAACACTATAGGTGTTACTGTACAGACTCCTTAACCACGCTCTCCCCACCACAACGTCTTAGGCTCTTACAGCCTCATAACACTCTAGTGAGCCTCACTAGCATAGCCTCTCCAAGCTCTCTAGTGTAGTCTAAGCCTAGGAGAACACTGATAAGAAGGAGGTTAGCAACTCTCACTAATAGTGGGGGAGCTCTACCACCATGACCAGGGTGTTTGTTGGCAGGATAAGATTCCGTGTAGTAGCGCGCGTAGGCAGAATAAGGGTGAGAGCTCTTGGCTGTAAGGCTAAGACTAGTAGTGGAGAGGGGAGGGAAGCGTCTAGAGGTAATAGCACTACTCAACAGCGGCTACGAGGCACCAACACCTCAGCTACTAGTCCCAGTGGATCTAGCTAAGAGGCTAGGACTATGGCCACCAACTGAAGCTAGGGAAGTGGTGCTGGACACTGCTGGAGGCCCACTACACGCATGGTACTATCCACGAGCTGTGAGAGTAAAAGTGGTTGCACCAGACGCGGAGTCCAGGTGGGTAGAGGCTGACGTCATAGTCTCACCTCTAGCTGACGAGCCCCTCATAAGCGATCAGCTAGCTGAGGAGCTAGAGATAGCCGTTGAGTCTTTCGGGAGAGGGCTATGGAGGTTCCGGTGGGAGCCTCCAGAAAAGGCTAGGAAGACAGTCTAGTACTCCCCCGATAGCCTCCAAGAACTAGGATGTTAATGGTATTAAGTTGTCTCCTCCCTACCCTCCTACACGGGTCCTCCTAGGCCTAGAGTGGTGTCTAGGTGTTGGCCAAGCTTGACGCCATCGAGCTTACTAGGGATGCTGCTAAGGTAGTACTCCAAGGCTCTCGTAGAAGGTATTACAGGTTTAGGAGAGATAGGTGGTACGGTGGCATCGTTACAGCTGACGTTGTAGGCTGTAATCTACGCTGCGTCTTCTGCTGGTCTAGGTCGAGAGACCCCCATTCCCCAGGTAGACTCTACTCACCTGAAGAGGTTGCTGAAAGGCTTTGGCTTCTAGCATCACGCCATGGTGTTAAGCAGGCGCGTTTTAGTGGTGGTGAGCCAACAATAGGCTGGGAGGCTCATGGGCTTAAAGCTGCAAGGATTATCGTCCGCGATTATGGGCTCCACCTAGTTCTTGAGACTAATGGTGTCCTCATAGGCTTGGATAGGAGTATTGCTAGGAGTATAGCTGATCTAGCTTCTCAGGGTAGTATTGAGGTTAGAGTGTCTATTAAGGGAGCTACACCAGAGACCTTCGAAAGGATAACCCTTGTAGACTCGAAATACTGGTGGGCTCAGATTAACGCTCTACGCTCTCTCGTTGAGGAGGGGCTTAAGCCTGGCGACGAAGTCTACCCTGCTATCATGCTAAGCTTCAACAACGAGGATGAGGTTAGAGGTCTTCTAAAACTTCTAAGAGACATACATCCAGCACTCGCTGAGAACATAGACCCAGAATACGTTATAATGTATCCCCACGTACGTGATAGGCTTAGGAGAGCTAGGATATGGCCTAAACGCTACTTCAACCCTGGTGAACCCCTACCAGACTGGATGATCTAGAAGGGCTAGTATAGAGGCTAGCTCCTCAGCTTAGTAGTCTAGTCCAAGAGCCTCTAGAACCCTTAGTGCAGCCTTCAACTGCTTTAAAGCAGTATACCCCTCCCTAGTGAGCTTAACCTCTCTACGCCCCTCAGCCTCCACAACCTCTACAAGGCCTCTAGCTCTAAGCTGCTCTAGTATTGATGAAAGCCTATCATATGGTAGTCTCGTAGCATAGGAGAGTCTTGTTGGAGGCATACCACCCTCACGAGCCAATACCTCTAAAACCTCTAGAACTATCCTAGCACGTGACCTCCTACGCCTACTCTTCAAGACCCTCTAG
>CAZTPV010000144.1:0-2638 GCA_964615085.1 uncultured Desulfurococcales archaeon | reverse complement strand
TTCAGCAAAGCACTTAGCGGTAATGTAGATGAGGCAAGAAACTCCTATACTAAGCTTAGAACACTTAAGGATAAAGTTGAAAGGATTAAGGATGATGCATTATCCTACTTAGCAAGAGTTAGCTGGTACCTACCAACCTCTGATCTCTACCGTGAAACATTCCTACTTGTTAATAGATGTGTTCAGTTAGCTGACGGTGCTGCACACAAAATGACACTACTCCTTGAATGCGAAACTTGTCATGGCAAGGAGAAGGTTATTGATGCTTCATTAAAGCTTATTAGAATACTTTTAGACCAGGCTAATGAACTAGCTAACTCAACAAGACTATTAGTCGATAATCCTCGTGTAAGCTTTGATGAAGGTGGTAAGGTAATAGTACTAGAGGAGAGGATGGATGTTGAGTATAGGAGTACTATACTAAAGCTTTACAAGGAGATGAGCAATGATATAATAACATTGATGCTAGCAAAAGATATTATAGAACTCATAGAAGATTCAGCAGATACACTTAGAGATGCAGCTGAAAACATAAGATTCCTAGCAATATCAAGGGCATCAAGAACATGAATACACGTATAAAGGGTATTCTCCTAGGCTCGCGAGTAATAGTGTTTAATGTCAATGATGCGAGAAAACTTTACCGGTTAGGCTTCTACGGTAAACCCTTAGGCGTACCTAAGCTTAAATCACCTGATGAAGACTTTAATGCTCCTCTCGAACTAGACTTAATTGAGGCCTTATACCTTACTGAGAAGGGTATACTTACTGTAGTCTCACCCAATGGTGAGGAGCTTGATTCCACTAAACTTAAGCTTATAGGTGAACAACTCATACCAAGCTTTAATGACCTTTACAGAGTCTATAAGCTGCTCAGAGAGAGAGGCTACGTTGTTAGGTCTGGGTTAAAGTATGGTGCAGACTTTGCAGTCTATGAGCACGGGCCTGGAATTGATCATGCACCTTACCTTGTACATGTAATAAGAATTCACGAGCATCTAGATCCACTTGAGATAGTTAGAGCGGGGAGGCTAAGTCATAGTGTTAGGAAGAAATTTGTACTAGCAGTTATAGACGATGCTGGAAGGATAACCTTCATAGGTTTTGAATGGTTTAAGCCATGACGGAGTTAACTAATACGTTATAAAGCCTAAAAGTTATAGATTAGCTTGGTGTAGCTCTTGGAGTTAAAGTTATCCATAACAATAATAGGGTAAGGAAAGGTGATAAATCTTGAGCAGAAGAGCTACAGGTAGGCTTCCACGTCGGCCACCAGCAAAGGGGGAAAGAGCACATCCTACACCACTACCAGATGGAAGGTGCAACCCCTTGTGCCCATACTTTAAGTGTCTACAAGGAGCCTTAATAGTAATGCGTAGAGGAGGAGGCCATACTAGAATGCAGAGAGTTGCCATGTGCCGTTGGGTTGGTGATCAATGTATTGGCGGTACATGTCAACATGCAAGCTGTACAGCTAAGGCACTACTTTCAGACGGTACATGCCTATATGCTAAAGAGAAAACGGCTAAGAGAGGAGAGGAGGAGGAGAAGGAGATTGAAAAGGAGCTACTAAAAGAGGAGAAAGAAATGAGTAGATTAGAGAGACTAATGAGGAGAAGAGGTTACGATATTGATGAGGACTTGTTATAGCTTCTAGCTGTAACCCCATCTTTTATAGAGACTATGTTCTAAGCCTAAAGCGTCAAGCACTTTACCTACAATGAATTTTACTAGGTCATCAATAGTTTTGGGTTCATGGTAAAAAGCTGGAGAGGCCGGCATGACCAGTGCTCCTGCTAATGAAACTTTGACAGCGTTTAGTAGGTCAATAGAGGATAATGGTGTTTCGCGAATAACCAGTATAAGTTTCCTCTTAAGGCGAAGCATGCACGAGGCTACTCTTGTAACGAGGTTATCTTGGATGCCACATGCTATCTTTGCAAGTGTATTGAGGGAGCAAGGAGCTATAACCATAGCATCTACGGTATTACTAGAGCTTGCTATGGGAGCACTAAGATCCTCTTCACTATAAACTCTATCGGCTATACTATTCAATAGTGCTACGAGGTCTTTATGGAGTTCGTAGCGAGCTATTAAACAAGCAGCCTTAGTGTATATTGCTACAACTTTAAGACCAAGCTTCTTCAATTCCTCAATAAGTTTAATACCGTAGATTACACCACTAGCTCCTGTTACAGCTACACCAATGTAGTTTAATCCCGAGTATTGCACCTACAACACCTCTTAGGAGGCTCCAAGACCATAACCTACATCCTACACGCGATAACAGTTTAGCCATGTATTCTATAGGGTAAAACCTTAGTAGTGTACTACAGAATCGAGTATAGCCTCTCCACTCTCGCCCAGCTAGTATTAGTGACAATAATGGTACTACTCCACAGAACCATAGTATTGAAAGCAGTCTTAAAGGTTTATGGAGAGGCTTAAACACATCGGCTAAGATAATAGCTTTTGAAGCAACTCTAACAGCTTCCTTTATAGCTTTAGCTAATGATATTAGATCGCGAAGAGCAAAGTAAGATACTACAAGATCAACACCATTACTCCTAACAGGTATGTACTCAGCAACACCATTAATCCTATCACTTAGTGTTGGAGTAACATTGTTATGATACTC
>CAZTPV010000143.1:0-3114 GCA_964615085.1 uncultured Desulfurococcales archaeon | reverse complement strand
AAACCTCCTCTGCTATCTTGACCCACATCTTATGGTATGGATGATGTTCTGCTGTCACCAATATTATCTTCTTGGGTTTAGCCACTTCTATCAACCTCATAGAGAAGCGCTGTCTACGGGTATTTAAGCTTGGCTTTAGGCTAGTCTCATTCGCGCTTCAAGGTACCTCCTTATGATTAGTGGTGTAGCCTCCATGAGATTTTCAACACATAATGTGGTTAATGGTATGCTTAGGGCTTTCACGTACGCCTTGAGCTCCGCAACATATGATTGTACAGCACTATAGAATTCATGTAATGATGCTTTAATACTCTTTCCGTCATCCCCAACTAGCATTACGTAGCCATCCACAACTGGTGGTTTAACCTCCTTTACAGAGTATGTGAGCATTAGGAGTGTGCTAGTGTTCTTAGACCTAGTAATCCTATACAGGCACCTAATAGCTGACTTCGATACTGAGTAGTCAGACACCATCACTATAGTGCTCCTTGGTGATGCAATCCTGCTAGCAAGTTTGAGACAAGTGTCTAGTTGCCTCCAAGACCTCTCACAGTAATGCTTCGATATCAAGGCTAAGGCTTCACTGATAGAGGTAGGGTAGCTTGCCATACACCCTCCTTCACCCTCATGTAGAATCGCTAGTCGGTCTCCGAGACTGAGAGAGTATGAGGCTAAGAGTGAAGCTGCATAAGAGGCAGCGTAAACCTTGTTGAAGTATTTCAATGACTTGGGTTTATCTAGGAGGATTATAGTTTCTCTTAACCTCTCATCTTCAAACTCCTTTACAACAAGTCTGTAAGAGCCATCTGGGTTTATTCTCCTTGCTGTAGCTCTCCACTCAACATACTTAATGTCGTCTCCAGGATGGTAATCTCTCAACCCTACGTACTCAAGGCCTACACCCTTAACTCTAGACCTTGACAGCCCCCAGAGATAGCTTGAAGCTAGCTCACGTACTAGCTTAGAAGCCTTTCTTGCAAGCTTGCAGGAGTAATCCTCATTACTCCAATCATTACAGAGAGTCTGGCTGGAGTGGGGCCTGATGAGACTACCACCAATACTTATAGCATGTCTAATCCTTGCTACAATACTAGCCTTGATAGCCCTCAAGCCACCCTATTCACCAAGCACCAGCAGTCCTAATCTTGATACAAGACTACTGAAGGAGGCTATTAAGGCTATACGTGGCCTTAATGAGAGCTATACCATGTTTACATCATCTCTTGAAACTCTTAGCTATAATTTGACTGCGATCAACCATACTGCTAGCATGATGACTGAAATTGCAAGCTGGCTTCACGAGTACAATTTAACCATACCACCATACTATTACGGTATTTGGGGGCAGTTAAAGAGATATGCTATAAACTATTACCATGTCGCAGTAGCTTCAAAGGACATAGTGAGCTCAATAGCTACTACGGTTAGGACTGTTAAAGACCTATCCAACGTGATTTCAGGCTTAGAGTACTGTAGTATTTCGCCCCCACTAGTAAGCCTAGTCCAAGAGGAGGTAAATACCACTATAAATGCTCTACAAAAAGCTCTTCAGAGCCTAGAAGACATTAATGCTACATACCTCCTCTCAAACTCTCATAGGAAGATAGTTGTTAAAGCACATAATGGCCTAGCTAAAGTAATGCTAGGTATAGCGTACACATGGCGTGTAGTTAGCCTACTTAGTAGCAAGGAGCTATTAAACCTCGTGTGCAAGGGTAAAGCTACCCCAAAGCAGGCTCAAAAACTCCTAAGACTGATATCAAGCATAAATCCAGGGAAGGCGGGTCCACTAGCTTTCCAAATAGCATCACTAAAATCATTACTATATTATCGCATAAACCTACTCTTGCACAGTAAGAGTGGCAGTACTGCAGGTGAAGGTGGAGGAGGTGCAGGGTATCGAGCCCCACCAAGTAGTGATTAGCTTTAAGTATCCTCAACTAGTACCACTAGCAGTACTTATAACGCTACTACTAATAGTCGTCTACAAGCGTATTGCTAAAAGAGTAAATCTCCTATGCAACTACTTGATACCAGTATCCTGTAATCCTCCTAAGGTACAGTTTATCTTAAGAACTCTAGGGCTAGTACTTCTTGTGATAGCTGCATCAACACCTGTTGTTGTAGTGACAAAGTATGTTCCAGTACGTAATGCTTCTGCAAAACTCCTTAGTAGAGTTTCAATAGCTCACATTATACTTGTTGATGTATCACCAAGTATGGGGTATAGAGATCAGGGGGTAACCAGGCTTAAGGAGGCAGTAATGTGGCTTAAGAACTACCTAAAGTCTATTCCATCGAATAGTGTTGTGTATGTGTACTCTTTCTCAAAGAATGTAAGCTTAGTGTGTAGGGGTGTAACATCATGCATTAATGTTTTAGACAATCTAAAAGTTGATGGCAATTACACGGCTATAGGTACGGCCTTATCCTATGCCTACACGCTCATAAGGCTGCTTAAACAACCTAGCATCATTGTGCTAGTAACTGATGGTGCATGGAACTATGGCCCTAATCCACTAGAAGTTCTAAAGACTATGGGTGAAAGTGTTTTGAGGAGCCTACTAGTTGTACGTGTAGGGCTTGACCCTCGTGGCGACAAGTTCTTCAACACTCTAAGAAGTATGGGTGTAAAAGTGGTTACTGTGAACTCCATGACATTATCTTACGCCTTAAAGCATATTAAGCCACTTATATATCAAGCCGAGAGAGGAGCACTAGTAGCCCAGAAGGTGAAAGTCCCTATCCAAGTAGAGTACTCCATATCCACATTGCTTGCCGTCACTAGTCTGGTAGCAATACTGGCATCACTACTGTGAGGGTTTAAAGACCGTGCTAGCAAGCTTAACGTTTAGCATTAGAGACTTTACACCATTGCTTCTAGCTCCTCTACTTCTCCTAACAGTCTACGCCATCTACAAGCTATCATTTAAAACCAGTGTTAAGAGGGTTAGAGTCCTCCACCCTCTAGCCTCTAAGGTGAGGATAAGAGAACATGAGAGAAGAGATGGAAAACCATTAGTAATACTAGTGATAGCTATCATGCTCATCCTACTAGGTTTATCAGAGCCCTACATCACATACACGCATGTAATTCATGTTAAGGGGTTAGCT
>CAZTPV010000142.1:0-9620 GCA_964615085.1 uncultured Desulfurococcales archaeon | reverse complement strand
TGCATCAACAGTCACAGTCACGAAGACTATTACTCAGACTCTAGCTGCTGCAGCAGCATCGTCTAGTCTTAAGGGTGAGATCCCCATAGGCATACTAATGCCTCAAACTGGTAGCCTTGCTGTTGAGGGTAAGGATGAGATTGCGTCAGCGATTATGGCTATAAAGGACTTTAACAAGCTCCTAGAGGAGATTGGTGCACCATTCAGATTCAAACCTGTAGTCGTCGATAGCGGTACTAACCCCGAGAAAGCACTAGCAGGACTACAAAGCCTATACAGCCAGTACCATATCCAGATCGTTGTTGGCCCAGATAGTAGCTGGGTTCTTAGTGGAGTTATGAACTATGCTAATAGCCACCACATAGTCCTGATCAGCCCTGCAAGCACGAGTCCAGCACTAGCACTTAAAGACTACGTGTTCCGTGTAGTTGGTAATGATAGGGGTCAGGGTAAAGCTTTAGCAACACTAGTGAAGAAGGAGGGCTTTAACGCTGCAGTAGTAATCTTTAGAGACGAGGCTTATGGTAGAGGTATTGCTGAGGCGTTTAAAGCGAACTTCGAGGCTATGGGTGGTACAGCAGTACTACTACCCTACAACCCACAGAAGAGCGACTTTGGCCCAGAGGTTCAGAAGCTTGCTAGTGAGGTTCAAAAACTACTATCAGAGGGTAAGAAGGTTGCAGTAGTGCTAGTAGCCTTTGAGACTGATGGGATGAATATTCTAAGCCATGCATCAAAGATACCCATACTATCGAAAGTGCACTGGTTTGGTAGTGAGGCTACACGTAGTAGCGTCTACGCTAAAGCACCTAAGGAGATAAGAGACTTCCTAGTCAAAGTACACTTCATGGGCACCTTCCCAATACCGCCAAAGAGCCCACTTGGAGAATGGTTCCTAGAAAGGTTTAAGTCTAAGTATGGTAGAGAACCAGCATCACCATTCGCAGTCTACGCCTACGACGCAGCCTACCTAGCCTGCCTAGCAGTAACTCTTGCAGGGAAATATGATGGTAGAGTAATAGCCAAGGTACTACCAGTAGTAGCAGAACACTATTATGGTGTTAGCGGCTGGAAAATGCTCGACGAGAATGGAGACTTAAAGTACCAGGACTACAGCATCTGGATCTACACCTGCTCTGGAGGATCATGTGGCTACAAGGACATAGCCCTATACAAGGCTTCAACAGGTAAGATTATACCATTACAAGGCTAGGTAGCTTATAACCTCCACCCTAACCTCCTCCAAAACCCTTCTTTTTCTCCCCTCCCCCTCCAAAACACTCTTCACTCCATTCTACAGCTCTCCCCTTGACATTCGCTTGTAACCTACTCTATACTCCTCTAGAGCCTCTATACTCCTCGTTACAGCTATTGTGCTCATCTACATGAATTCTATCATCTATAGCCTATCTATAATAGGATCTATAGTCGCTGGTGCTACTTTTCTTCCTATCTCACTAAATGGTGTAGAGATGCGGTACCTACTCCATGGCCTCTCAGTCCTAGCGCTTCTAGTACTCGTAGTGGGTGTCATCTATAAGCCTACGTCTAGCACTGTGCTCCTACAGGGTTCTGGTGCTACTTTCCCTCTACCACAGCTTATGGCTTGGATTAAGGAGTTTATGAGGGAGTATCCTTGGGTTGTTGTAAGCTATCGTGGTATTGGTAGTGGTGCTGGTCAGAGTGAGTTCTTTAGCCATGTCACAGACTTCTGTGGTAGTGATCCACCTTTAACTCATGAGCAGTGGGTTAAGCTTCACGGTAGGGTTATGCAGGTGCCATACCTTCTTGGTGCTGTAGTTGTAACTTATAATCTTCCAGGCTTCCATGGAACACTGAATCTTAGTGGTAGGGTTCTCGCTCTAATATACCTTGGTAGGATAGCATACTGGGATGATCCTAGAATACAAGAGCTTAACCCGGGCTACAGGTTTCCACATAAGCCGATAATAGTTGTGTATCGTGCTGATGCTAGTGGAACACAGTACATCTTCACGTTATTCCTGCATAAAGCTGCACCAGACTTGTGGCCGTGGAGTCTTGTTAGTAAGGCACCAAAATACCCTGTAATGTCTTCTCCACGTGCTCGTGGTGGTAAGGGTAATCCTGGAGTAGCTCAGATCATTATTAACACTCCGTACTCTATCGGCTTTGTAGAGTGGGGTTACGCTATAGAGGAGCACTTACCTGTTGCAGCTATAGAGAATCCCTATGGAGAGCTTGTAAAGCCTAGCCTAGAGTCTATAGTTCTTGCAGCTCGTGCAGCTGCTAGACACCTCCCAGCTACACCCTGTGGCGACTTTAGTAGGGACCTATACTACATAGTCTACGCTAAGGAGCATGGCGCGTATCCTCTAGCAAGCTGGACACACCTAGTACTATGGTCAAGCTATCAGAGTAGGTCTAAGAGTAGGGCACTAGCACTACTACTCAAATGGATTGCTTTTAAGGGCTATAGTGTACTTGTACCAGGCTATGCTCCACCGCCAAAGAAGGTTAGACTACTACTCATAGAAGCTGCTAACCAGCTTCTCCGTGGGGGTGTTTGCGGTGGCTAAGAGAGCTACTAGGGTATCCACGATGCTGTCTCGTCATGATCGCCTCTTCTTCCTCTCACTACTACCCTACGCCTCCCTCCTACTTGCAGTCCTCATACTACTTGTAGTAGTCTTCGTCTATGAGAGTTACCCGATTCTCGTACGTGAGGGCTTATCGTTTATCACTAGTAGCCTCTGGAGCCCCAGTACTAAGCCTAGCGAAGCCTTCTACGGTGTACTAGCAGCGTTGTATGGTACTGCTGTCACTAGCATCATTGCTATCGCTATAGCGCTACCAGTATCAGTGTCAATGACCATCTTTGTCAATGAAATACTGCCTCACAGGCTTAGACCAGTATTCTCAACTATTGTAGACCTTATGGCTGGACTACCAACAGTAGTCTATGGGTTATGGGGTTTAACTATTCTAGCACCCCTCCTTAGAGACTACGTTATGAAGCCACTACACGAGTACCTAGGCTTCATCCCCTTATTCTCCTGCAACCCTCTCTCAGGCTACTCCCTACTCACAGCTGGGGTGATACTAGCAGTCATGGTTACACCATACTCTTTTGCGCTCATGAATGAAGCCTACCAGTCTATACCAATGATCTACCGTGAGGCAGTCTACAGTCTTGGTGCTAGACTCTACCAAGCTGCGTGGATAAACATCTCCATGATACGGCCAGCTGTTATTGGAGCTATACTGCTTGGTCTTGGGCGAGCTGCTAGTGAGACTATAGCTGTCACCCTCGTCATAGGTAATACGCCAACGGTGTCAGCATGCCTATTCAGCTCAGGATACACTATATCATCGCTCATAGCAACACAGTATGGTGAAGCCTACCTATACCCCTACATGATTAATGCCCTCTACGGTGCTGGCCTCATCCTCCTAATAGTGGGCTTAGTGTTGAACACTATCGGTATAAGTCTTGTCTCAAAGTGGAGGGAGAGGATTCGTGGCTCATAAGCTAATCGATAAGCTGTTCACCATAGTGGTTACATGTATAGCTATCCTAGGCGTACTACCACTATTCCACATACTAGCATGCATAGCTGTTAAAGGCGTAAGTGTTATCAGTAGAGTTGGCCTCTTAAAGTTCCTAACAGCTCCACCCCCACCACCAGGTACTAGTCAGCTTGGTGGTATTGGCCCTGCACTAGCTGGTACACTACTACTAACAATCCTAGCAACACTACTAGGTGTTCCAGTCTCCATAGGCGTATCACTACTTGTTGTCGAGTTCCCATACACGTTCATATCGAGGGCTGTTAGGTCTTTGAGCAAGACGTTCATGGAGCTACCAACAGTACTCCTAAGCATGCTCGTATACACGCTAGTAGTAGTGCCAATGGGTACACCATCAGCTATAGCTGGGGCTATCGCTCTCGCACTAGTAATGATACCCTACACTACAACCTACCTTGAAACCTACATGGAGTCTGTACCAAGCATGTATCGTGAAGCAGCATACTCTATAGGTATGAGGAGAGCTGATGTAGCGTACAAGATCATCATGGGTATCGCTAGGAAGGGCATACTATTAGGGATAGTTATGGGCGTTGCAAGAGCGCTTGGTGAGACTGCACCACTACTCTTCACTGCTGGAGGTTCACACTACGCATACCCCATGGCTCTCTCCATGCCAGTTGACAGTATAACTCTCCTCATATTCGATTTCGCCATGACCCCCTACCGCAACTTGATAGAAGTTGCTTGGGGTGCTTCACTCATTCTGGTCATCTTGTACCTAGCCATATTCCTCTCCGTTAAGGTTCTCGTGAAGGAGGTGAGATATTGAGGTATGCAGTTGAGATAGAGGATCTACACGTATACATATCCGGTAAACACATCTTGAAGGGTGTTAGTCTTAGAGTTCCTGAGTCAGCTATAACGGTGATCCTAGGTCCTTCTGGTAGTGGTAAGAGTACACTGCTAAGGAGTATTAATAGGCTGATAGAGCTAAACCCCTACGCTAGAGTTGAGGGTACTGTGAGGGTCTTCGGTAAGAACGTCTACGAGGAGGACCCATACGAGGTTAGAAGGATGATTGGAATGGTTGGACAAGTACCTAATCCGTTCCCCCACATGAGCATCTACGAGAATGTCGCCATAGCAGCTAAGATTAATGGTGTCGCTAAGAAGAGGAGTGAAGTTGACAAGATCGTTAAGTGGGCTCTACAGCATGCCATGCTATGGGATGAGGTTAAGGATAGGCTTAAGGATCCACCTACAAGGCTTAGTGGTGGTCAGCAGCAGAGACTATGCCTTGCAAGAGCGCTTGCAATGAAGCCTCGACTACTACTACTTGACGAGCCTACAGCAAACATAGACGTCTATAACGCTGTTAAGATCGAAAACGCTCTTAAAAGCCTTGTTGAAGGATTAGGGATGACAATCATACTAGTAACGCATATGCCGCAGCAAGCTCTAAGGATTGGAGACTACATTGCAGTAATGTATGATGGTAGGATAGTCGAGTTTGGTAGTGTTGATGAGGTATCGTTGAACCCTAAGAGCGAGGTTACTAGGAGGCTTCTAAGAGGTGAGATTGGTTGAGTATTGCTGCTAGAGAGGAGCTTGATAGGATAAAGTCTAGTCTTGAGAGTATAGTCTCTAGAGGCTTTAAAGCTGTTGAGGAGGCCATAGCCCTTCTTGAAGGACGTAGAGATCCAGCATCAGCTCTAGACTCTATTGAGAAGTGCATGGAGTATATTGAGGATGCACGAGAGGAACTTGTCCGTAGAGCACTAGTATACATTGCTAGATTCCAGCCAGTAGGCTATGACCTAAAGCTAGTCCACTCAATAATAGACGTCTCATACGATGTCTTCAGGATATCCAGGTATTGTAGGGAGATAGCATTCCTAGTCAACATAGCTGGGATTACGAGTAGTGAGGTTGCAGCTGAGTGTCTTGAGGCGCTTAAGACAGCCTACGTAATGTTTAAGGATGCTGTGAAAAGCCTATGGGCGATCGACGTAGCTTTAGCTAGGAGTGTTCTTGAGAGGGATGAGTCTATTGATGAGGCTTACCGCAACGTTCTAGCTAGCCTTAAGAATCAGAGTGAGCCTATTACTAGAGAGTTTGTCGTTAAAGCCCTCCTACTAAGACATGTTGAGAGGATTGCTGACCACGCTACATACATTGCTAGGAGAGTTCTTAGCCTCTCCCCCTAGGGCAACACACAACACCACTCTCCATAAGTCTCCTAGCCTCTCCACTACTATAGCCAAGCCACTCTAGAATCTCTTCTGCATGCTCACCTAGTAGTGGTGGGTGAAGCCTACTATACTCGACTCTACCGTTAACTGATACTGGTGGTTTAGGTAGCCTAATACTCCCAGCTTCTGGGTGCTCGACACTAATTGTTAGCCTCTCAAGCTCGTCTCGAGAATATATCTCTGGGAATCTCTGTACAGGTGCTACAGGTACTCCATGACTCTCTAGGAGCTTCACCCAGTAGCTTGTAGGCTTCTTGGAAAAGACCTCCTCTAGGACCCTAACAAGTTCTTCACGATGCTTAACCCTATCAGCGTTAGTACGATACCTAGGATCCTCTAGCAGCTTGTTCAATCCGAGAGCCTCAACAAGCCTCTTAAACAACTGGTCGTTAGCTGCTGCAACAACAAACCAAGAGCCGTCAGACCCCTGGAAAGCCTGGTAGGGTACAATACTTGGGTGTGCTGACCCCATCCTCTTAGGCTCAACTCCAGCTATAAGGTATATTGCTGGTAGGTAGCACATAGCGTATAGCGCTGCCTCATACATGGTCACTTCTATGTAGGCTGGCTTCCTACCAGCATACAGTGCTGAAACCCCTGCTAATGCTGCTAGAAGCCCAGTGATAACATCGAATAGAGCGAAGGCTACACGTACTGGAGGTCTCCCCTCCTCACCAGTATAGGCCATTAACCCACTTAAAGCCTGTATAACTATGTCGTAGGCTGGCTTACCCTCATACCTTGATCCCTCAGCAAAACCCTTAATACTAACATAGACTAGCCTAGGGTTGATCTTGAACAAGGTCTCTGGGTCAACACCTAGCTTCTCCCTAACACCTCTCCTATAGTTCTCAAACACTATAGAGGCTCTAGAAGCTATCCTGTAAACAACCTCTCTTCCCTCAGGCTTAGTGAGGTCTACAGCAATGCTCTTCTTCCCACGGTTTATAGACGCGTAGTACGCGCTAAGCTTATCCTTAAAGGGAGCCCATCCCCTCGTCTCATCACCCCATAGCGGCTCAACCTTGATCACCGTAGCTCCTAGGTCGGCTAGAACCATTGTTGCGAATGGTCCTGCTAGCGTGTGTGATAGGTCAAGGACTATTACGCCATCAAGGAGGGGCATAAGCTCAACCTCACAACTACCCTCTAAGAGGCATAGGCTTTAACAATACCCTCCATGAATGGCATAGTATTAAGGGGGGCTTAAGACGAGATTAAGTCTCCTGGGAGACCCCTAATGCCAACAGAGCTTCTAGGTGCTAACGCTATCTACGACCTACTATCAAAAGTCTATAGTGTTGTTGAGGAGATGCAGAGGAAGCTTGACTCAGCAATAATAGATCTTGTAGGTAGCTCAACATGTGGTAGAGGGTTTGTAGACCTACTACTAGAGCTTGAAGACATAGCTTTAAGGAGGCTTGGTGGAGAAAGACTTCCAGGACAATTAAAACACCCAGCTTTTGAAGGACACACAGTCATAACCATTATTAAGGTTGATGAATTCATCATAGTATTCTGCGTCAATATTGAGAACAAGTGCATCCTCATAACCCCCTCAATGAGGCTTAGAGTTAAAGCTGCAGTACTACACCCACAGATGGGGATTATAGGGCTTATGGAGGCTAAAAGGGAGAAGAAGGAGAGGCTTCCAGTATACATATTCTAGGCGAGCTAGAGGGGAAACCTTACACTACCCACTAGAGACTAGTACCTCTAGAATGGGAGAGGTGATGTGGCTTAGCGATGTAGGTGAGAGTGTAATTATTGATGATGCTGAAGTGTATAGGGAGCTTAAGAGGTGGCTTCCACTAATACTCTATGAGGCTCTAGCAGTAATAGAGTATGGTGGTGCCAGCGACTGTAGGAGGCTTGCTGAGCAGCTATCCATATACGTTCCTTCATCTAGAGGTGAGGAGAAGAGCTTCTTTAGGTTCATGATATCAGCCTTATACGCTAAAGCCTACGTGCTTGAAGAGGATATTGAGAAGGCTATAGTAATGGCTGAGAACGCTCTAAGGTTTAGAGAACAGTTTGAGAAGATAGCTGACCATGAGCTATCATCAATATTCGTTAGAGAGGTTACGAGGATTCTAAGCCTTAAGAGCTCTCAGCCTAGATCCTAGCCTATAGGCTTCTCTAACACCCGCAAGTGCTAGTAGAGCCTCTTCTGGAGTCTCATAGGCTGGAACACCACCAGCTATAAGCCTCCTCCTCCACTCATCAGCTACACTACCAGATCCAGTTACAACAGTGACTATCGGTATACCATACTCTCTCCACGCCTCAATAACGTAGTCTACAACTCTACCACTCCTCGCTGGAGGCATAGGCGATGTTATTACTAGGACTGCGTCAGCAACTCCTAGTGGTAGTAGTTGCTCGAGAACAAACCTATACTTCTCATCATCACTATCTCCTGTAAGGTCTACAGGGTTTACCTTGACGTAGTGTGGTGGTAGCTTCTCAAGCCTTCTTCTAGCCTCCTCTGGTAGTGGATCTACTC
Source organism: uncultured Desulfurococcales archaeon (assembly GCA_964615085.1). GTDB lineage: Archaea > Thermoproteota > Thermoprotei_A > Sulfolobales > Pyrodictiaceae > CAZTPV01. Next base: position 1,349 of record CAZTPV010000142.1, on the reverse strand, counting down.
TAAAACCTAGTCTATCAGCATAATCTGCTGCTAGAACTCCTTGGCCACCAGCATCAGTTACTATTAGTAGGCGTTTAATACTCCTAGGCCCTAGTAGGCTTAAAGCTATAGCTGTATTCAATAGTGTCCTCTGATCCTCAACAACTACCGCTCCACACTGTCTTAGTGCTGCCCTGTAGACCTCATAGCTTCCCGCTAGTGATGCTGTGTGCGATGATACTGCTCGTGCTCCAGTCCAGGTCCTACCACCCTTAAGGACAACTACGCTCTTACCCTTAGAGACTAGGCTCTTAATTACGCTCATGAACCTCCTACCATCCTTTACACCCTCAATGTAGACTGCTACAGTTCTAGTCTCCTCATCCTCACCTAGAACCTCTAGTAGGTCTGACTCATTGACGTCAGCAGCGTTACCGTAGCTTATAGCCTTAGATACTCCCACACCCATCCTAGCTAGCTTGTCAAGCCAGACTGATAGTAGTGCTCCACTCTGGCTTACAAAGGATAGTGGGCCTCTCCGTGGTCTTGCCATCCTCTCTTCTGGTAGGAAGAAGGTGTCTAGCCCACTAGCGTTATCAAGTACGCCTATACAGTTTGGCCCTATAACCCTAATACCACAGCTCCTAGCAATACTCTTAACCTGCTCCTCAAGCTTCCTCCCCTCACCACCAACCTCAGAGAATCCTCCACTAACTATTATGGCTATGCTAGCACCCTTACGGCATGCATCACTCATTATCCTAGGGACTCTATGTGCTGCAACAGCTATAACCACGATATCAACGTCATCTGGAATGTCTAGGAGGCTTGGATAGCACTTAAGCCCCTCAACGACATCGTATTTAGGGTTTACAGGGTACACTCTACCCCTAAACCTTGAGGCTAACTGCTTAACGATAGTGTTACCTACACTACCCCTCCTAGCACTAGCACCTACAACAGCTACACTCCTAGGCTCTAGTAGCCTCCTAAGACTCAAGGCTATAGAGGCCACCTCTCAAGATTGTAGGCCATCTCCCAGAACATGTACTCGTACCTTGACGCTATCCTGAAAGCCTCCTCTATACGAGTCTTATCAGGGTGCTCTGCTGCTAGCTTCTCAAAGCAGTCGCGAAGCTTCCTAACAAGCCTACCATAGTCTTTCGATAGGTATGCTACAGCCCAGTCAACGTACACTTTAACCTTATTCTCTCTCAGTAGTGCTTGATGCCTCTCAGCAATCTCCTGGTAGCTCCAGAAGCATGGTAGTAGTGCTGCTAGACACTCAGCTGGTGAGCCTAGAGAGCACGTCGACAGTATGAAGTTCATGTATGCTAAGTTTGTTGGTGCAGGCTCACTAGATAGGACAT
>CAZTPV010000141.1:0-3210 GCA_964615085.1 uncultured Desulfurococcales archaeon | reverse complement strand
TGCTGTTAGATTAGTAGTTGTGAAGCCAGTAGATAAGTCAAATAACATTCCTGTTTATCTAGAAGTATACTTGGTGTCCCAATGACTAGATAATGGGTATAAAATCCGTACCTGCCTGTCCCGGATCACCATCAATTACCGGGACATGAGATTATAAGGGTCAGCCTCCGGAGCCGGAGATCCCGGGTTCAAATCCCGGCGGGCCCGCCACACTTATAAACCCCCTATATAAACCTTCTTCAAGTGTTCCAGATAAGATTTTTATACCCATGCATGAAACGCTGATGTAGCGGTTTTAGTTCTATTTAATAAAACATAGTAGGTGTATAAGTATCCTAGGAAGGAAACGGCTTAATAGCTTGAATTCGGTAAGAGTTATCATAGTTAAGGTAGAATAGCCTACTGGGGTTGAACAATATAATGAGGCTGAAGGTAAGGAAACTAGGTCCAGTAAAAGAAGGTGCAGTAGAGCTAGGAGATATCACACTATTCCTAGGCCCGCCTAATACTGGGAAGAGTTATACCCTCAGAGCAATATATGCTAAGTTGTTCCCCCTTGATGATTATGCTCTCGATACCATGGAGAAGAAGTTATCAAGCTTACTGATAAGGTATTTAGAGCGCGAGTTCCCTGAGCATGCCTTGTCTAGGCTTTACGATTTATCAAAAATTATGACTAAAATACTCATGGCTATAGTGTTTCTCCCACAAAAAGACAGGATGTATAGTGATTTAGTGAAGCTGATATCTGTTATTGCAGAGAAGGGCGGGCTTCAAGTAACTTCCGAGCAACGCGAAGATTTCCTATTGGTAAATGTCAAGACACCCCCCATTGAGATGATTGTGGAAACGAGGGCTCTAAAGCAAGCGATACAGGAGGCAATCTACGAATTTACGACTGAGCTAATACCTGTAGAAGATATTGACTCAATAGTGTTCGAACCTATAGATCCATCGAGACTAGATATAGACTTTATTGCCGAGACTATTGAGCGTGAAACTAGAATGAGTACGAGAAGTCTGCTTCTACTGCTTGGGGGACTATTCGATTATCTTGACTACTATATCGTGAGGGAGCTTATGCATAGACATGAAGGCTTTAGAAGAGCACTAACACCCCTCATAGCGAGATATCTGAGATATTTAACGAGATACTTTAGCATTAAACTAAACTTGAAGTTGGATATTCAGCCAGACATAGATACTATAAAGCTAGCCTCTACAATCACTCTTTCACTCCGCCTCCATACCCATATTCTACTAATCCCGAAAAGAGTTCCCAGCGGTGTTAGTTTAGAGGCTGTGGAGAAAATCGTGGATGAAGTGTTCGAGAAAGCTAGGAGTGATTTGAGGCTAAACCGCATTATTAGTAGAATAGTTGATGCTATAAGAGATGCTGTACTAGGAGCATTCGTTGATTCCGTATCCAAAAATACACTATACAGCGGTCTTCGTGAGGTGATGAGAAACCGTTTAGGATATGGTGGTTTGCGTTTCATACCGTTTGGCAGGAGCATACTTGTCCTAGGTATTGAGGGTGCCTCAAGGGAGCCCTATACGAGGCCAGAGTTTCTGCGCAGTTTTATCAGAGAGTTTTATCCCAATGCGCTCGCTAGCTATGTTTACTGGGCTAGTAAGGGACGTAGTCTACTGCTAGAGGGTAGGCTTACTGAGGGCCAGGTGAAGCTCCTGGAGGCCGCTACGCCTCTACTTGAGGGTAGATTGATATCTGATGTTGCTGCTGGAAGACTATTGTACCAGGATTGGCGTAGCTCGGTAGTAGACTTCCAAATGTCCTCAGCGCTTGTAGAGGAGGTCTCTGGTCTAGTCTTTGCCCTGCTTACTGTCGATGAGAACTCCATCATACTTATAGAGGAGCCGGAGGCGCAGCTTCACCCAGGAGCGCAGATAGTTATGGCGTTGTTCCTCGCCTCTCTACTCAGTTTATGCAAGTGTAAAGTTGTAGCTTCTACACATAGCGATCTATTAGCCATTACTCTTAGTCAGCTAGTAGTACAGAAGCCGGATAAAGAATGGGTAAAGGAGCTGATAGAGAGACTCCTCCCACATATAAAAGAGGGGGCTGATATTCTAGCAGATACTGTAGCAGAGTCTGCTAAGGGTCTTGACTTGAGAGTCTACGAGTTTACTCGAGAAGGGATGATTAAGCTGGTTAAGCCTGAGGACGTATTGGGCAAGGAGGTTCCGGGGATAAGTAGGGTTGTAGACGAGCTTACTGATTGGGCCTTCCGTCTAGCAAGCTATAGGGCTAGTAGAGAGGCAGGGTAGGGGATATGCCTGGCCTCCAAGACATATGCCGGCAGGATGACACGTATTGCTGTATATGTGAGGAGAACGGATGCTCTGTATCACTATCACCTAGGGGCGATACAATACTATTTGCTGACGGAGAAGAAGCCATCACTAGCGGAAAACGTTGTGACTGTATCATGGTTCTTAAGAGAGATGACGTTATTGAGGTCTACTCTATAGAACTTAAAGCAGTACGGGTTACCGGGCCGAGTGATGCTAGAGGAGCGTTAAACCCAGACAAGCTAAGACAGAAGTGTGAGAATTGTCTTCAGTGGGCCCTTAACATTGTAAACAATTTTCAATCGATTCGTCGGAATCCGTCACTTAATGTAAACAGGTACTGTGTCGTTATCATTCCCAGTGAAGTATACAGCAATGTTGCCACTCTTATTAAGAGGGAAAGCAGGAGATATAGACAAAACATCTCTAACGGTTGGCGAATACTACCCTGTAACAGCCCCATTACAGGACAAGCCTTCGTATTCTGATACACTCTGATACACCTAAATAATAATGCCTCCCGAGAACAGACTGTATTAGGTCTTGGACTGGTTCCGTGTGTATAAACCCTTGCTTTAGCCCTATGATTTAGCTATATAGGTAAGGCATCGAGAAGCTTTCTTCATCCTCTAGATGAGCGGGAGCTGTATCGTGGGGTATCTTGTGTGCAGTCGGGGTTTGTAGGGGTTTAGACAGGGGTTCTTCGATTACGAACATAAATATTTAGCATAGTTAAGTTGTAGTCTTAGTTAGTGTCTGAAACGTTAATAGTCTATCAATGTATTTAGGTATACATGGGGATGAGCATCCATAGATCTGAAGCTGAGATCCTCCGGAAAAGAGCTTTAGAGTTTTTAGAGGAGGCCCAGATAGCGTTAGGGAGGGGTTCGTATGATC
>CAZTPV010000140.1:0-4908 GCA_964615085.1 uncultured Desulfurococcales archaeon | reverse complement strand
AAGTCAGGAATGACTAAAGTCTCCATTACTGTAGAGTAGCCGATAAGTTCTGAGGCCCTTCTAGGTGTACGGCTTTGAGACTTAAGGTGATTGTATAGCTTTTCAGCTAGTATAGCCAATTTATCCTCCTCAGCATCGACTACACGTATACCTAGAAGCTTAGCTGTCCTTGGGTCAGACTCTATGAACCTCTTAGACTCCTCTAAATGCCCTGTAAGCCCAGGTAAGAATGGATTAAATGTTATGGATATGGCCTCCTCTATTGGAAGTCTATGCCATTCAAATAACCTGATTGTGAGTCTTGAAACAAGTTTACCCTCAACCTCTAATGCTTCTACAAGTAATGCTTCCAAGCCATTAAATTCTCCACGTCGTCCAGTATCTAGGCCCCTCCAGTAACCCATAGCAATAGCGTATGCAGCAGCATCTCCTACCACAAAGGCTTCAGACAACATTGTGACTACGGCAGCTGAGGTTGATGAATTTGGTGAATACATCATTAGTATTCTTTGGAGCTCTGTAGGCAGTGATCCATGACCTATAGCTACGACCTCTCTGCCAAAGTCTATGGAGGTTAATGTTTCAGCTGGGTAGCCGACTAGTACAGCTGGCTTCTCAACACTTCTCGGAGGTATGGGGGTGATGTAGATGATGAAATTATAATCGTTCTTGATAGCTATTGAGGCTAGGATTGAGGCAGCTACGAGAGAGTCTAAGTCTGGTGCCGCATATATGGCTATAAAGCCATGAGCTTTAAGCATGGATGATAGTGTTGTGATTAGGGGTTTGAGAGCTGGTGCTTCACGAGCTAGAATATTCCTCTTTAGGCTCTCATCTATTGTTGTGCTCAACTTGTCTTCTCCTCAAACTTGTAGAGACCTCCAGCAACAATAAGCTTAGCTTGCTCTGGATCATACTTCCAGTCTGGAGGTAGTTTTCCAACACGCTTATAGTATTTCACTAACCTTCTAATCTTGGACTCTAAGTCCAGCAACCCCTTCTTAGCATGTGTATCCTTCGGGTGCTCCTCTAAGTGTCTTCTCAAGTTTACAGCCTTCTGTAGAAGCCTAAAGAGGTCTTCGGGAACAACCATTTTAACTCCACGTTCCTCTAGAACCTCTGTAATGCTTTTACCAAGTATGGGCTTCACTAATGGTATGCCAAACTGATCACGTAGTATAATTCCTATCATACTTGGCCCGTAACCACGCTTAGCCAGATCAACGATTATCTCTTCAATCTCCTCAGGATCATATACAACCCACTTTGGTACAGTTAAGCTAGCTGGCCTAGTTGAATGTGACTTTCCCTTCTTCCTCCTCTTCCCAGCCACTACAGTTTACACCTCCTACCTACGGCGGGTGGGAGCATAATGCTGTAGAGGAGCCCCCACCCCCGCCATGAGATGGACTGGCTAGTGTTGCATCCTACTTATATAGTTTTTCTTTGGAAAGCCATTCTCCAAGCTTACGTGCAGCCATACCTCTATGGCTATATCTATTCTTCTCGTGAATACTCATCTCTGCAAACGTTTTATCCAATCCTATTGGCATGAATATCGGGTCAAAGCCGAAGCCTCTATTCCCCCTAGGCTCATGAGTTATAGTGCCCTTAACTCTACCCTCAAAGACTCTAACTCCGTCTTCGTCAGCATAGGCTATCACTGATACAAACTCTGCGTACCTATCCTTAACCCCCTCAAGTAGTTTGAGCACGCCACTAATACCTATAGTGGAGTACACATAGCTGCTGTAGGGTCCAGGAAACCCGTTTAAGGCTCTGATGAAGAGTCCTGCATCCTCAACTATTAATGGTGTTTTAAGTACACTGTAGGCTATTATTGCTGCTGATACTGCTACTTCTCTTAGGTCTGTGGATTGTATTTCTACTTTTGGTGCTTTAGCCTGGTAAACCTCTATGCCGTACTCAGCTAGTACTTCTCTAACCTCAGCAACTTTATGAGTGTTAGAAGTCACAAAAGCTATTCTCAAGCTAACACCCTTAATGGCTCCACACGCTTCTTCGTCTAGCCTCTATGTATCTACCCATGAGCCTAATTCTTTCGACTATTTTAAGAAGCTTTTCAACACGATCTCTACCAGAAATGCTTTCATAGCCTTTTATGAAGCTAGTGAAGAGTATTTCAACGTACTCTGGGTGAGTTGACTCTAAGCTACGTAGGAAGAGGTGTATGTCTATAGCATAGTCCTCCTCATCTCTAGTTCTATGCGATAGTCCAAAATCTATTATGTACGGCTCCCCCTTTGGAGTGACGATAATGTTGCTTGTAGTGAGATCGCCGTGTGCAATACCTACAGAATGTAGTTTTGCAGTCATACATCCAACCTTAAAGACTACACTTTTAACTAGAGTGCTAGCTCCCTCATCCTCTATAACGTCCCTCAATAACCTTCCCTCAACTTCCTCTACGATGATAGTGTAGGTTTCTGGGTCAACGAGGATTATTGCTGGACAATTGACACCTGCCTCAAGCGCTATTAAGGTGTTCCTAGCCTCATTAATTGTGCGAGATCTTCTAAGCTGTTTATCGAGTTCTCTTAGCCTATAGGCTTTCTCAAGCCTATACTTAACTAATACTTTTAGCCCTTTGACTGTACTACGGTAGAGGAACGCTTCTGCTCCCTTAAAGGTGGGGCTGCCTAGCTTCTCCAAGGCACGTCTACCTCGTCTAATCTCCATCTCTGCTTGATAATAGCATCCTCTACTTCGATCACAATTCCGTGGAGGTATTGAAGTAGACCCGTCCATGCGATCATAGCGCCGTTGTCTCCAGCTAATTCTATGGGTGGTGCACCTACAAGAGCGTCATGGTAGGAGGCCATTATCCTAAGCTTTTCACGTAGTATGGGGCTTGCTGCAACGCCTCCAACAACTAGTACCTCTCTCTTACCTGTATGGACTAGTCCCCTCTCAGCAACTTCTACTACGCTACCATAAGCTATCTCTCTAAGTGTTAAACATATATCTTCCAGCTTAACCCCCCTCTCATAAGCTCTAAGTGCTGCTGTTAGCAGCCCTGAATAAGATACATCCTGCCCTTTAACAACGTAGGGTAGTTCATTAACAATTCTTGTTCCACGCTGAGCATAGTAGTCGACTACATGTAGGCCTTCAATAATGTATGGTGGTGCAATGCCAACCTCTCTAGCGAATGTATCAAGTAAGTTGCCTAATGCTATATCGAGGGTCTCGCCGAAGACTCTATACCTCCTCTTAGCATAGGCTATTATGGATGTATGACCCCCAGAGACATAAACTACAAGAGGATCTTGAAAGCCAGTGGTTAGTCTACCTATCTCGACATGTGCTAAAGCGTGGTTCACTGGTACTAATGGTTTGCCATAGTATGATGCTAAACACCTTGCTATAGTAGCTCCAATTCTAAGACACGGGCCTAAGCCTGGCCCAAGAGCAATGGCAATGGCATTGATCTCAGCTATGCTTAACCCTGCATCTCTTAAAGCCCTGATAATAGTCTCAGGTGCATGATGCGCATGGTGGCTAGCCGCTTCTCTTGGATGTATTCCTCCCTTAGTAGGCTTGTAGACCGATTTAACATTTGAGAGTATGAAGGGTGGATACGTACATGCTACTCCAACACCAAAGGTATGAGCTGTTGACTCAATACCTAGGACACATACTCGTCGATTGAAGCTAGTGTTTGGATACAGCTTCTCCACTTGTGATAAACTCTGTATGGCCACATTTACCACAATGCCACCTCGGTACAGGCCACTTATGAAATGCCATGAAGCTACCACATCTTGGACATATTCTGTTCTTCCTCTTAATGATGCCTTTACTATAGTCGTACTCGTAGAGTTTATGAACGTATAGCTTTAGTTCCTTCTTAGCCATTAGCAATCACCTAGATTCTCTCTTACTCAGCTTCCTCTGGAAGCTTATTCCTCTCTATAATATGTTTAGGCTCAAACTTCAAGGCTCTCTCAACACTATCATATACATGTACTATAGCGTGTGTTCTACCGACACCATATTCTGTTCTAAGTTGTCTAACATAAACTCTTTTAACGTCTACACCTAAGGCTTTAGCTACACCTAACCTCACTTGTATCCTACTTGGTGTGCTTTTACCTACATGTAGTATTATGATTTCAATCTCTCTCCTCTTTATCAGTGGATTATACCAGTCCTTTACCAGGTAGGACTCATAGCCCTCCTCTAACCCGAGGTCTATAGGCTTACCCTCCTTGGGTCTTAGTAGGCTAAGTATTGGCTCTAGCTCCTTACGGCTCATGGCATCTCCCTAGCAGGGTCTTGCTCTAGCTTAGAAGCCTAAAATATGTAGCGTTCTAGGCTTCATCGCCTCTAGTATTTTTGAGGCAGTCTTCTTAGCATAGTGGTCACATTCAACAACAACTACTCCTAGTCCTGGTTGACCGTAAGCTACAAGTGATTCTAGAGGAGCTAAGAGGACTACTGGTAACAGTAATAGATCTTCTTCGCCTTCAACCCTAATGCAGCAGTAGTTGTCGCGTCTAATACACTCTCTGATAGCGTTGAGAGCTTGTAGTGTTATGGTTGATGGTGGGTTCTTAACCGTTAAGACTTTATAGTCTTTGGGTGGGCTTAGGCATGGTATGCTTCTCCTATGGCTCCTACAGTCGTATATTACTAGTTTAGGCTTAAAGCCTAGAGATAGGGCTCTAGCAGCTACGTTATCGCCTACACACGCGTAAAGCCTCCTACCGATTCTAGCTGTTAGTGCGTGGAGTCGGTAAGATCTAGGGAACACTCTTGAGCATAAGGCTCTAAGGTTTCCTGGTAGCCTATATGCTATTGTGCTCACACTACCTAACCCTTAACGCGTATCTACCGGGTTGGTTTTGCTCATGTCTTTTAGCTAGTTCACTCTTCTCAGCATCA
>CAZTPV010000139.1:0-4703 GCA_964615085.1 uncultured Desulfurococcales archaeon | reverse complement strand
CGGGTTCAAATCCCGCCCCCGGCGCCACCTTCTAAAGCTTCTAATACTGATTAACTCTGATGCTCAAGCTGTCTTTCCTTTCTCCTTTTTGACCGGATATATCGCCTCCTTAGGAGCCTTGGGGAATATTTCCAAGTATTTTCTAAGAACCTTAGGTATAACTACAACTCCATCCGGTTCTTGGTAGTTCTCGAGTATAGCTGTTATTGTGCGTGTTGATGCTATTGCAGTCGCATTTAAGGTATGTACATACTCTCTTCTCATATCCTTCTTTCTTATAAGTCTTATATTTAGCCTATAGCTCTGCCAGTCAGTACAGTTGCTAGCACTTACCATCTCCCTATACTTACCCTGTGCAGGCATCCAAACCTCTAGATCATACTTTTTTGCAGCTGGTGCTCCAAGCTCTCCAGCACATATGTTTACTACTCTGTACGGTAGTCCTAGTCCTTGGAATAACTCTTCTGCATTTCTTATCAACTCCTCTAAGAGGTTAAAGCTCTCCTCAGGTAGTGAGAAGATGAACTGCTCTACTTTATGGAATTGGTGTACTCTAAATATTCCTTTTAAGTCTCTATTACCAGCTCCAGCCTCTCGTCTAAAGCATGGGCTTACCCCAACAAGCTTTATGGGGAGCTCGTCTTCAGGTATTTCCTCATTCATGTATAGTGCTGCAAGAGGGTGTTCAGCAGTAGCTATTAGGTAGAGGTCCTCCCGCTCTACCTTATATATAGCGTCATTGAAGGTTTCTAAGTCTATGACCCCCATTACGACTTTATGTCTTATCATGTATGGTGGTAGTACTAGCCGATAACCCTTCCTAGTCATATAGTCTATGGCGTATAGTAGTAACGCTATGTCTAACCATACTATGTCATCGAAGAGGTAGTAGAATCGTGAGCCTGCTACTTCACCTGCTTTTATAGTATCTCCAAGCTTTAGCACATGTTCAAGCATATCCGCGTGGCCTATAGGCTTCCAGTCGATAACCTCATAGTCTACTCGGAAGCCCCACTTCTCCGTCTGCTCTTTAAAAGACTCTATAAACTCATAGTACACCTTGGGTTTCCCCCAAAAGCGTATTGGCACGTTATGTTCTTCGTCAAGTCCCTCCGGTACGGAGTCGTGGACAATGTTTGGGAGGGAGAGGAGTATCCTAGTCCTCTCCTCTTCAATAGCTTTAAGCTTACTCTCTACCTCCTCCCTCTTCTTTATCAGTTCTTTAGCTTTCTCGATAAGTTTCCTTCTTTCATCTCCCTTGGTTTTAGAGATCATGCGTGTTATAACATTATGTTCATGTCTAATCCTATCAACCTCTCTCTTAAGCTTACGCCATAAGTTATCAATTTCGATAGCTCTATCAACTATGGAGGGATCCATCCCACGTTTTCTTAGGCTTTCCCTTAACACGTTAGGGTTCTCTCTTAACGCTTTAAGAATAGACCAGCTCAAGGTAATGCACCTGTATTTAGCCTAGTTAGGCTCCTAGCGATATTAGTTAGACTACTTCACTAACTAATTTCCTATTAGGTATGTTGTTAGAACATTTTAGGCGGCTAACGTTAATTACCACTTTAGATGTGTTTAATCTCTTACTCGACTTTGATTCTAATACCTTCCTCTTCCTCCTTTGGAGTCTCCTTCTCTATTACCACTTCTAGCACACCATTCTTGTACTTAGCTCTTGCTTTATCTGGTTTAATCCCAGGTGGTAATTCTATCTCCTTGTAGTATTTCTTCTTGTTTGAAGCACTTATGATGAGCTTATTGTCTTTTATCCTTATATTAATACTGTCCTTCTCAACTCCAGGCATCTCGGCAACAACTACAACCTTGTCCTTCTCTTCAATTACGTCTACTAAGGGTTCGATCTCCTCTCTTATCTCTGCTCTTCTTCCTCTCCTCCTTATATTGCCGAACTCTTCTATCACGGGTTTACCGTCTGGGCCTATAGTTATCTTTACCCCATATACTATAGGCTTCTTATACTCCTCAGCTTCACTATACCTTAGAAGTCTCTCAATCTCGTATTCTAGGTCATAGAGTATATCTTCAAGATCTCTGAAGCCTCTAAGGAAGTCATTGAATATGTCGAAGATGCTTCTCCTCCTCCTAAAACTCAAGACTACACACCCTAGTAGACAACCTAAATTCTACTCTTAATAGTATTTCTAGGTTGTATTACCCGCTCTTTAAGTAAGGGTTTATTTTCCTCTAGAGCGCTAGTTAGAGGTTGAGGCCTCTTTACAGTGTTTTAATATAATTATGCTCTCCCACTGACAGCTAGTAGCTAAACTATATACTAAAGTTGTGAAGGTGAGGAGTTTTGGAGGATAGAAAGTATGATGTAATTATTGCTGGTGCAGGTCCTGCAGGGACTGTGTTAGCATACCACTTAGCTAGTAGTGGGTTTAAGGTCTTAGTGGTTGAGTATAGGAGTGAGAATGATGTATGGGGAAAGCCTTGTGGTGATGCAATAGGTTTACACCACTTTAAGAATGCCAAAGTACCCCTATATAGTGACGCAATAAAACACTATGTGAAGTCAATCAAGATATACTCTCCTAGCGAGAAGACAGTTTATAGCGTTTATGGTGAAGGCGTAATTATTGACCGTAAAAAGCTTGGTAGCAAGCTACTACGTGAAGCGTGTGAGAAGGGTGTGGAGGTACTCTTTCGACATAAAGTTGTTAACGTGATTATCCGGAATGGTTTCGTAAAGGGGGTTATCATAAGAAGCCCTAGAGGTACTACCGTTAAGTATGAGTCTCAAGTTGTTGTCGATGCTACTGGTTTTGTTAGAGCGATAAAGCTTAAGCTCCCCTCAAGCTGGCTTGTAGCTGAGGGTATTGAGGCTAAAGATTATAATGTAGCCTATAGAGTGATTGCGGAGTATGATAAGGACGTATTCAGTGACGTATCAACACTCCACATTTACCTTAACCAAGAAGTCTCGCCGGGAGGCTATACATGGGTTTTCCCTGAATCAAGCAACTGTGCTAATATAGGATTAGGTGTTCAGGGGGGACGCGGAAACCCAATAAGCTACTTCAAGAGGTTTATAGTGCCTCGATGGCTTAAAAGAGCCAAGATACTATGTAGCGGTGGAGCTCCAATACCAACTCGTCAGCCTTCAGCTAGTCTTGTAGGTCCTGGAGTACTAGTCATAGGTGATGCAGCGTACGCCGTAAACCCCCTCCATGGAGGGGGCATGGGTTATGCTTTTGAAACAGCTTATCTAGCTGCAAGAACCATAGTCTATGCGCTAGAGCACGGTGATGTTAGTGAAAGGGGTCTATGGAGACTAAATGTTGATTACATGCGGGGCACTGGTGCTAGGCAAGCTGCTCTCGACATCTTTAGGAGATTCCTACAGAAACTCCCCAATGACGACTTAGAGTATGGTATGTCAGCCAAACTAATACCAGAAGTTGAGGTATCCGATATAAGTTCAACTGGTGAAGTGAAAATATCGACGTTACAGAAAGCATTAATTGTACTGAAGGGGCTTAAGAGACCTAGTTTGCTACGTAAGTTGAAGCTTGTAGCTGACTTCATGAAGGCTATAAAAGACCATTACATGAATTATCCTGAAGACCCTAATGAGGCTAAAAGGTGGGTTAAGAGGAGAGATGAGATAATCAATAGATTTGAAAAGGCTTTAGAGAGGTGAAGTATAATGGCCCTACAATGGCAGGCTGTTTGGGAGGAAGTAGTCATAGAAGAGTATGGTATTAAGCTTAAAGTTTACCGCGATAAGGTTACTGGATTATATGCATGTCCTATATGCGGTTTACATGATAAAGCATCCTACTTCTTTACAGTTAAGGATCTCCTTACTCATATTGCGTCACACGCTCTAAGAGACTGGAAGAGTCAAAGAATTGTTGTTAAGGAGGTTGAAGAGCTTGAAGCTAGTGAAGAAGAGTATTGACCTCTATGGAAACCTTACTATAGATGTCGTTGACGGTTCAATCCGTCCAGGAGGTCCAGGATTTTATGCTTCAAGAATATTATCTGCCATTGCTGGTGTTAGGGCGTACATCCACACATGCATTCCTAGGAACTGTTATGAGTATTTCCAGAAACTATTGGAAAGACACAATGCAGTCATTGTACCAACCTTTGGGGAGTCCATGACAATCTTTGTTCATAGGGAATTCGATGGATTAAGAGTCTCGAAGCTTATTCAAGCATGTAGAGAGGATATTAGTGTTATACCAAAGTCAAGCATAGCTATAGTATCTCCGGTCGCGGGAGAGTTAACGTACACTGATATGATGGATATAATGAAGTCGTATAGTATGGTTGGTGTTGACATACAAGGATTTGTAAGGGATGTTGATGCTAGTCGCCGCGTGTTAACCATACCTAGGCTACTTCACTTACACCTAATAGATCGTTGTTCTACGAAACTTATAGTAAAAGCATCACTAGAGGAGGCTGATACACATTTAGTCGAAATCCTAGTACTTAAAGGGGCTATGGTACTAATAACCAACGGTCCTAAAGGAGCAGTACTAGTAACTAAGAAGGACATAACTGCTGCAAGGCCAAGGATAATAGCTTCATCAAGTATTGGAGCTGGGGATATGTTCTTAGCATTATTCACCTACACCACCTCGCTAGGCTATGACCCCCATCTAGCATTGAAGGTGGCTGTTGCGCTAACATCAATAGCCTTATGTAAGGGGGTTAAGGGG
>CAZTPV010000138.1:0-6465 GCA_964615085.1 uncultured Desulfurococcales archaeon | reverse complement strand
CTACCTAATAGTAGACTTGAAAAACCATAGGGTATTCATAGAGAAGGAGCTCACACTACCCCCCGAAATGGTGACGGGGAGCCATTAATGACGACTGACAAGAGAACAATACTATTACTACTAGTATACACAACCTCCCTTAGCCTACTCACAACAATGATCTCCACACCATCCGTTAGACAAGTGATCATAGTTACAAGTAAAGGCGTTCAAACACTAAACTACGCACAAGCATATACACCACTACAACTAATAGTGGCAGTAGCCTCAGCCATAGCCGCTAGCGTAAGCCTAACACTACTACTATTACATCAGGCTCCCAAGAAGGAAAATAGGATTGCAGTCATTGATACCAGTAAACTAGTAGAGTGGGTGTCAGGATTAGTAACCCTAAGCCCAAACGAGCACAAAGTCATTGAATACATAGCCAGAAAAGGCGGTAAAGCATACCAATCAGAAATAGCTAGCAGCCTAGGCATGCCTAAAAGCACAGTCAGCACTATACTCTCAACACTAGAAGCGAAAAACATCATTACAAAACTAAGAGTTGGCAACAAGAACCTAATACTACTAAAACCATTAGCAGACATAATCCAAGAAGCTAATAAAAGGTAGAATCCAATTGAAACACTCCTTTCCCCTTTCTTTTTAAAAGCTCTTTAGGAGATTATTATGGTGCGGGGGGTGGGATTTGAACCCACGCCGGCCTACGCCGAGCGGGTCTTGAGCCCGCCCCCTTGGACCTGGCTCGGGCACCCCCGCACTCCGTAGCCTCGGAACCCGTGTAGAGAGTATTAGCTCACTATGGGGTTAAATCCTTAACACACTAGGATCTAGAGGTTGAGATGAGGTTTGCTAGCTAATGGTATGCTGGAAGCTTGTTAGAGATAGAGTGCCTTTAGAGCTAAAAGGAAGAGACAATATAGTTGTACGTAGAGTTGAAGGTAGCGAGCTCATAACTGCGTTAAAAGCTAAGATAGTTGAAGAAGCATTAGAACTGATATGCGCTACACAACGTGATAGGATTATTGAAGAGGCTGCAGACTTGCTTGAAGCGTTAGAGGAATACCTTAGAATAGTAGGTGTAGACCTTAATGAAGTCCAACGCGTAAAAATTGAGAAAAAAGAGAGGCTTGGAGGTTTTAGAGAGGGGCTAGTAGTCTACTGGCTTGATAGAGATACTTGCTAGCTAGCTAAGGCAGCCTTAAGGTTGCCTTTCATTAACTCAGATATTATCTTAGTGTACTGGCTATGTGATGTAGGGTTAACGAACCTTATCTTTCCAGAGATTATCTCGTCTTCAAGCTTCTTGAGAATACTCCAAGCTTGACTATCAATGTATTTTTCGCGCATCTCCTTAACTATTCTAACTACCTCATCTGGAGTTAGTCCCTTAAGCTTATGATTCTCGTAAGCTAGCTCAGCAAACCATTTAACCATATTGAGGTCTGAAAGGCCTAGCCCACCCTCCTTGAGACCTAAACTATGTATTCCGCCCTTGAACTTGCCTTCAACAACCATCTTTATTGCTGTGTAGACTGCAACATCAACTCTCTTTAACCCGCTAAGGATGATGTGGTAGGGGTCAATCCATTCTTGACTAGCATCCTGACCTATAGCAAGCACTAGTCTACCTGGATGGTGCTCATCATACTCCTTTACAGCCTCAAACATTCCTAAGTGAGTTGCACCAGCAAGACCATAGAGTACTCTCGCACCATTATTTATCAGTGTCATGGCGGCCTCCTTACCCTTAGAGGGGTCGGTAAACGTTCCAGTATAGATCCATAGGAACCTTGTATGCTTACCTGTCATCTTATCATAGTACTTAACGCCAAAGAGATAGCCGATATGGAACCTCCATAATGGTGGAATATCCATGCCCGCAACAGCACCAACAGCATCGCCACCAAGGTTATGAGCTATATCAGCTGCTAGAACACCAACCAGTGCTGCAACCTCCTGCTCTCTAAACACGAAGCAAGCTACATTAGGTAGAGGTTTACTAGTAGCTGAGTCTATTAACGCATACTTCTGACTAGGGAATTTAGGAGCGACAGTCTCGACAGGCTTAGTCCAAAGGAAGCCTACAAGAACTATCAAGTCATACTTATGGCTCTTACTAAGCCTCTCAAGAAGTGGAATCATCTCACTAGTCCTTCTAGGAGTAGCAAAGTACACTTCAACACCAAGCTTCTTAGCAGCACGCTCAGCACCAAGCCACGCCATATCATTAAAGCTTAGATCACCACGACCACCAACATCGAAGAGTACTAGAACCTTTACCCTATGGCTACCAGACGGGTTCTGAAGAATACTAGGCTTGTAAGCTACTAAGATAACACCAATAACCACAGCAATAATGACAGCTGCTATAACACCATAAACCCAGGCACGCAACATTAGACACCATGACGGTGAGAGCGCAGAGAAGCCCTAAAAGACATTATCATTGAACATTGTCTATACATTCAATAGAGCCGAATAATACCTAGCTACTCTCGAACAAAAATCCTACCAAGCCATGCAGGAGCCTTAGCCCTAACACCATAGACTGCTACAGCAACTATAGCAGCAACGTAGGGTAGTGTGTTAAAGAGCTCAGCAACACCTGGAGCGCCAACAACGACTTGAAGAGTTAGACTTGTAACCTCAGCAACACCGAAAAGGTATGAGGCTATTAGGGCTGCAACTGGATTCCAGTTACTAATAACCACAATAGCTAATGCTATGAATCCCCTACCAGCGGTAATAGTCCTAGTGAACCTACCAATATAGCCTAACACGAGATAGGAGCCTGCAAGCCCATGAAGAAAACCAGCACAACCTGTAACAAGACATTGAACAAGCTCAACAGGGACGCCCATAGCCTCAGCAGCTCTAGGATCCTCACCACACGACTTAACTATCAGACCTAGGGCTGTACGCTCAAGAACATAGTAGGCTAGGACAGGTATACAGATTAGTAATAGTAACCCGTAGGGTGAAAAACATACACCAGCAACACAGATTGATGAAAGTGTTGGAAGACTACTACTTTGCCCAGGACCACCCCAGATAGCTTGTAGCACTGCAACAGCAACTCCAACAGCTAGAAGATTAACACCTATCCCAGCAACAATCTGGTTAGCCTTAAGGTATGCCGAGACATAGCCAAATAGCAAGCCCAGCAAGAAGCCCATGAAACCACCACAGAGGAGACCCAAGAGAGGAGAACCAGTATAATATGTAGCTACAGCAGCAACAAGACCAGAGATAAGCATCATACCCTCAATACCAATATTAACAATGCCACTACGCTCAGTAGCAATCTCGCCAACAGAAGCTAGAGCTAGAGGAACAGCAGGACCAAGACCACCAACAAGTATTGATAAGACAAGATTGACAAGGCTAACCACGACTCTCAACCTCCCTCACTATTAAACGTAAAAGCCTAGCCCTACGCAAGCTCTCAACAAGCCCCGGTATAGCTAGAATGAAGACTACAACACCAACAATAGCTGAAATCACGTGCGAGTCAATACCCATCTCTATCTGTAGGGGGTAACTACCAGCATAGAGACTAGAGACAAGTAGAGCAGCAGGAATAATAGCTATAGGGTTATTCCAGGCTAGTAACGCTACACCAATACCATTAAAACCAACACCATAAAGTCCGCTAAGCAGTACACTCAAACAATACGATTCACACACAACAAGAACAGAGCCAGCAAGACCACCAAGAAAGCCTCCAACAACCATAGACCACAACATGTAAGAGTCAACATTAACTCCATGAGCTCTAGCTGCATCCGCAGAAACACCAATACTTCTCAGCACAACACCCCATCTAGTATAATACGCTAGGAAGAAGCATAGAACACATATGGTGAAGGATAAGATCACACCAGCATATACTGGAAGCCGAGAGCCTGGAAGAATAAACACACTTACATCTGGGTATCTAGGGTTCTTGAGGTAACACACAACAATGTATGATACGAGATAGTAGAGAACCCAGTTAAGCATAACAGTTGATACAACCTCATGAACACCTCTACGAACCCTAAGAACACCTACAAGAAACCCTACAGCAGCACCAGCAAGACCACCAGCAAGGAGGGCTAGAAGAGGATTAGGGACAAGATAGCCTACAACCAGGGCTGCAAGACCACCAATATAGGCCATACCCTCACCACCAATATTGAATAATCCCGCTAGAGCTGGAATAGCGAAGGATAAACCGGATAACGCTAGTAGCGCAGCCCTCTGAAGAGCGATGTCAAAGTTTGAAACCATACCCTCAAACAATAGCCTATACCCTTCAATAGGATCATGGCCTAAGAGCGCTATTATAACACCTATAGCTAGTAAACCCATACAGAAACTAACAATACTCCCGACAAGCCTACTCCAATCAATCCTCAACAACACCACCCATAAGCCTACCAAGCTCTTCACGAGAGTACTCAGAAGAGCTTCTAACAGCAACAATCCTACCAGCATACATTACAGCAATCCTATCACACACCTCCATAAGCTCATCAAGATCTGTTGAGACAACCAGCACACCAACACCAGAGGAAGCTAAGCTACGAATAATACTCCTAACAAGCCTTGTAGAGGCGACATCAAGACCATAAGTAGGCTCAACAGCTACAAGAACCTTAGGCTGCAGAGCAAGAATCTTCAATAGTGCAAGCTTCTGCTGATTCCCCCCACTAAGAAGCCTAACAGGTTGCCAAGCATCTCTATAGACGAGCTTAAAAGTAGAAGCATAGTCTCTGAAAACCCTGAGAAGACTCGACCAGTTAACAATCCAGCCAACCTTACCTGCAACAGCAAGGCTCAAACATAGATTCTCAATAAGACTCATATCATGGACGAGGCTAAGCCTACGACTACCAGGTAGAAATGCTAGTCCAAGCTTAACCCTATCACCAAGCCCTAGCCTCGTAACATCCCTACCGAGAAGGTATACTCGACCCATGTATGGCTGACGAAGACCTACAAGAACTTCTACAAGCTCATCCTGGCCATTACCAGCAACACCAGCTATACCTAGAACCTCACCACTATAAACCTCAAGAGAAACACCCCTAACCCTATCAACACCACTAACACGAACCCATATGTCGATAGCCTTTAGAACACACCTACCTCTACGCCTAGAAGGGTGAGGAGAGCTACCTAAAACAGTAGCAGAGCTAGGAGCAGTAACCCCACCCAGACCACCAACCATAAGCTTAGCAAGCTCATCAACTGAAACCCTCCTAGCATCCTCAAATGATGCTACAATCCTACCCCTACGAAGCACAGTAACCCTATCACCAACAACACCAACCTCTCTAAGCTTATGAGTGATATATACTATAGAAACACCCTCATCACGAAGCCTACGAACAAGCCTATAAACAGCTTCAACCTCCACAGACGATACAAGACTAGTAGGCTCATCAAGTATTAGTAGCCTTGGACGAGCAAGTAACGCTTTAACAAGCTCAACTCTCTGCTGAATACTCGCAGGAAGCTCAGCAACAACCTTACCCAATGGAATCCTTAAACCATAACTCTCAGTAATCTCGCGAACCCTCTCCACAACCTCAGAAGGACTAAGACCAAGCCTACTACCATAAAGAACAAGGTTCTCAAGAACACTAAAACGGTGAACAAGACTAAAATGCTGGTAAACCATAGCAATACCAAGCCTAGCAGCCTCCCAGGGGCCACGAAAAACCCTAGGAACACCATCAACAAGGACAAGGCCACGAGAAGGCTTAATCTCACCATAGACTATCCGAGCAAGAGTAGTCTTACCAGCCCCATTCTCCCCAAGTAAAACGTGAACCTCACCACTCCTAAAACAGAGACTAACACCCCTCAAAGCAATAGTTCCATCAGGATAGATCTTCCAGACATCCCTAACCTCAACAACACAACCCAAACCATTCAACCCAGAATACCAAGCAGCGCAGAATACAGCCAGGGGAATATAAACACAACCAAAACACAAGAACAATCACAAACAATAACACCACAAAACAAGCTCAGCCACCATAGGCCCCAGAGGACACCCCCCTAAGCCCCGGGCCCCGGACCCCTAGCGGGCCACGCAACCATAAACCAAGCGTGGCCCGCCCCTGGGCGAGAAGCCCCTGCGGCATCCGGGCGATTGGGAGCGGCGGGCTAAACCCCTCGGGCCAAACGGCCCTCGGGGCTTACACCCCCGCCCCATCAACCCCGTCTTCTACGGGAGCCCGGGCCAGCCCGGGGTTAACCCCCGGGCTGGCGGCCGCCTCTTTTCTGGGAGGGATTCCCGCTTAGATGCTTTCAGCGGTTACCCCCTACGGCGTGGCTGCCCGGCGCTGCCCTGCCGGACAACCGGTACACTAGAGGCCGCGGCGCCCCGTTCCTCTCGTACTGAGGGCACCTTCCCCTCAGGCGGCCCACACCCCCCGCGGGTAGAGTCCGACCTGTCTCACGACG
>CAZTPV010000137.1:0-5347 GCA_964615085.1 uncultured Desulfurococcales archaeon | reverse complement strand
AAAAGGTCTTCCACTACTACCGCCTCTTCAACGTACTAGCTAGGATATACTCGATAACAGTTGAGTTCGCACGTAAAGCCTCCAAGGAGGAGCAACAACACGCTATACTCGACGCACTAGAGTTCGTCCTCAAGAAGATTAAGCGTGGTGAGCTGATAAAGTAGGGGGGTGTTAGGCAAGTTGTCGCTAAGACTAGGAGCCCTGCTACGTAGGGGTCTTAGAGACCCACTACTCTTAGGCTCAACGATAGGCGTTTTAGCAGCAGTAATAATGTTTAGGAGCCTAGCAACACTAGTCCTTATTGCACTACCAGTAGCAGTCTTCCTCTTTAGAGTCCTACTACCACACCTACGTGAACTAGGGCTTATAGAGGCTATAGACCTAGACCTACTATTCCTCGTCACCCACATGTGGGCGGTTTCAACGGGTCGTCCACCGCGCCGCCGTCTTTTCGAGCTTGGTGTTATTGTTAAAGGCTATGGTGTTTACCAGAGGATTCTACGTAGGATAGCTGTACTAGCTGTTGACTGGGCTTACGGGTTTACTAGAGCTACAAGAATAGTTGCTAACGAGGTTAGGAATAGGTATCTTAGAGAATTCCTCTACCGTTTAAGTGAGGTCTTCCGTACTGGTGAGGATGTATCGAGGTTCCTTAGAGTTGAGTTCTCAACGTTGATGAGACAGTTTATTGCTGGTTATGGTAGAGCTATAGACCTCATGAGAGTCTATCTTGGAGTCTATACAGCGCTCATGAGCTCAATAGCCTTCGTAGTCCTAGTGGTTATCCTTCTAGCTCTCTTCCTTGGTGGAGGAACAAACCTCATAATAACCTCAACTATATCGATGCTAGCACTTGCAGGCTTCTTTGCTCCTTTAGCAAAGGTCTTAGCCCCAGAGGACCCACTAGTCTATACTGCTCGTGAAGCACTAAACCCATGGCTTAAGAGAGTCTCAAGAACAGCATATATTGGTGCTGGGCTAGCTATAGCTACTGGTCTTGGAGTACTATTGCTAACTCATGATCCCCTACTATCTCTAGCTGGTCTAGCAATACCACTACTCTACCCTGGAGTAACAGCTAGGAGGTTTCAGGGGTTTATTCGTAGGCTTAACAGCTTCTACCAGATCTTTGTTAGAAGTTTCGGCTTAACGTTCTCACTTATACCAAACTATGCTAAGGCTCTAGAATCGATACTAGCAGCTGAGTATGGTGTATTAACGCCGTTTATAAGGAGGCTCTACGCTAGGATAAGCAATGGTATTGACCCCCACGTAGCCTTAAGGAACTTCGCGCTAGAGACCTCAAGTATGGATGTTGTTAGGACTGTAAACATCCTCGCTGACACCGTTGATGCTGGTGGAGATATGGCTGAGGTAGGCTTAGTGCTTAGCGACCTACTCATAAGACTTGGAGACCTTAGGATCGATCGTAGTAGAGTTGCTAGAACCTTTGAAGCAGTAGTCTACATGATGCAAGGGCTCCTAGCAGCTATAACAGCTGCTATGATCAACGTCCTAGTGATATTTGCACACTACTACCAGAGGTTCCTAGCATTAAAGCTCCCAGGAGGGGTAACAGCAGGCTTTGTACTACCAATAACCATGCCTAGTCTACCATTAGTGTCAGCTGCTATGGCTATATTCCTTGCAGGACTCATAGTCATAAACTCCCTGGTAATAACGTATGCTAGTGGTGATATACCAGAGTGTAGCCTCTTCCACATAGCGTTATTATCACTAGTGACTGTTGCTGGAGCGAAGCTCATGGCCTACGTGTCTAAGATTCTCGTGCTACCTCTAGTCATCCCCACCGGGTGATACTCTTGTACGAACACAATATAAGCCTGGATGGAGGCCATACACCTATTCAAGGGGTAGGGGGTGCAGCTGGTTGAAGAAGACTATCCTAGCACCTATAACGATGGTAATACTGGCAATAGTTGTAAGTACTATCGCTGTAGCCGCCGAGAAGCCTCTAGCTCTTGAAGGCTATTCTAGAGTTGTAACGCTTAGCGTAAGCGGCTACACGTTCGTAGTAGCTTTAAACATCTCCTGCAGCTATAACCCCTCATCAGCAATGTTAACCATACACTCACAGGCTCTTCTAGCATACTCTTCAAGCCCTAATGCAACTCTATTCCTTGTTGCAGATGTAGTGTACCGTAATGAGACCATAGCATCACTAGTCTATGGTGAGCTCTCACCACTCAAACCTAGCTCTAAGGCTGTAGTGGTAGTTAGAGTTCAGCCACCACTACCTAGAACACTTACGTTGGTCTTTAGAGGCTTTGTAGGCTCAAAATACTCTACAGCAGTAGTGACAATACCCTTCCCAGAGGCTTGGCAAAAACCCTCACTAAGCATTCAAGCCTTCTTCGAGAACGGCTTACCCTATACTATAGTGCCTCTAGGCCTGAAGGGCTATGAGCGAGCATACATCTACGTGTCTAATACAGGGTCTGCAGTGGCTCATAACACTATTGTCAAAGTGCTTGTTGATGGTAGACTAGCATCGATATACGCTATAGGCGATATAGCTCCTGGAGGTGGTAGAGGGCTAAGAATACTAGTGCCCATACCTCCTACAGCTGGGTTACACCTTGTTAGTATTGTTGCTGAGTGTAGTGAGGGGTTGAAGACATCCATAACGCTGAGAGTCTATGTCGCTAAACCCCCAACCGTTATCCTAGAGCTGTTGAACAAGACTACAGTCTTCTACGCTGGTGATAGGGTGTGCTTTAAGCTGGCTACAGTAGGTCTTAGTGGTGATAGAGCCCTCATAGCACTAGAGTACTCCACCGACAATGGTAGATCGTGGTCTCAGCTATGGGCTACAGTAGTGACTGGTAAGAGCTCTTACTCAACACTATACTGTGTAGAGGCCTCTCCTACCGGCCGCATACTATACCGTGGACTAGTATCAGTATACTATCATGGTGTTAGCTTCAACGCTACAAGCACCCCCATAGCTATAACTGTTGAGCCTTCATCCTCCATGCTTGCTGGTAGGAGGATAGTGCTAGAGGTTAACCCTGCTCATGCCTACCTAGTAGAGCTGATAAGCTTCGACGTACACGTGATACCACCATTAACTCACTGTGTTAAGGCTGCTGTAGAGGTGATGCAGCCTAAAACCTTCTACTGGAAGCCTATCGAGGTGACAACACTATGTGGTAGTGGCTCCACCATAACGATTCCGGCAAGCAGTCTAGGTGAGGGTAGCCACTGGGTGAGGGTAGAGGCTTTTGCAGGCCCCTACCGGTTTGCAAGCAATAACGTCTTGGTCGTAGTCTATGGTAAGCCTAGACTACTTGTTACGGTTAAGCCTAGCATAGTATCGGTTGGAGCTAGCATTAAGGTGAATGCGTCACTAGTACCACTAGTTAAAAGGACTATACTAGCATCAATACAGCCGTCATGGTCTCCACCAATAAACACTACGATGCCTAATGGGCGTCTCAGCTTAAGGCTTGAAGCTCCAAGTAAGCCTGGAGACTATAGCGTTAAGGTAGTGGTAAGGTTGTCTGGAGTAACCCTGTCCTCTACAGCCAGTATTAGAGTGGTTAAGCCTACGCCAACACTAATCCTTCAACCCTCTACAGTTACTAGCGGAGCTACGTTTACAGCCACTGTAAAGCTATCACCACCAGCTTCAGACTACGCTATAATAGCTATAGTCTCTCCTAAAGGCGAGAAGCTATACACTACAAGCCTCGTAGTACTAAATGGTGTAGGCTCAATACAGCTTAAAGCACCTAAGGAGCCAGGAGCCTATAAGGTGACTGTATGGCTTCAAAGGCTAAAGACTAATACTACAGCAGTACTAGTCGTCAAGAAGATCAAGTATAGTCTGAAGCTTACAGTCTCACCCTTAAAGGCTACACCAGGCTCACAGTTAACAGCCACTATAACTATAACGCCTAAACCCTCTAAGCCAGTAACCATAACACTGCTAGAGAAGATCAATAATACCTGGAAGCCAGTAGCTTCAACCATAACGCTACAGCAAGTAGCAACACTCACCTTTAAAGCTCCAGGCAAGCCTGGAACATACGTGCTTCAAGCAGCATGTAAAGCTCTAAACACTACCAGTAATACTGTAACAGTAGTGGTTCAAGCTATGCCTAAAGCAGCTAAACAGATTATACCCTTCAAGACACTGATGATGGTTATTGGAGGCGTAATAGCTGTAGGGGCTCTAGGAAGCGTACTAGCAGTTAGGAGGCGCTAAAAGTGGTAAGCATTACAGCTGTAATAGTTGCATTAGCTGCTGTCCTAGGGGTGCTAGTAGGCGTAGTAGTAGCTTTAGCTGCATCACCTACAACAAGTAGCGAAGAGGAGAGAGAAGCTATAGAGGAGCCTACTCCCTCACCCCCACCAGCTCTCGGTGGAGGTGGCTTATCTCCTCCTAGAGCTGAGAGAATACAGTTAGATACGACTAGTATGAGGCTTCTAATGGAGCTTGAGAAGCTTCAGGCGCTACCCTATGAGGAGATGATGCTTAGGCTAGGCTATAGTAGTGAGGTTATGGCTAAGACTCTACGACGCTTGGAGGAGATGGGGCTTGTGAGAGTTGAAGGTGGTGTTGTAATGTTGACTGAGGAGGGTGTTAAGAGGATTCTACAGTTATGGGAGAAGTATGCTGAGAAGGAGAAGAGGGTTAGGAGGCTTATCGGCTTAGAATAGCTTAGCCTAAGAGTAGTGAAGCTAATGTCACTGCTACTAGTATGACAGCTATTGAGGACAGTCCTCCACAGAGTAGTGCTACTATAATCCTGCTCCTACTCAGTCCTAGCAGGTAGCCAGCAAGAGCGCCACTCCACATCCCTGTAAACGGTAGTGGTAAGGCTATGAAGCCTATGAGGCCTATAAGGCTTATCCCTTCATGCCTCTTAGCCCACCTAGCTACCCTAATCCTATACCTATAGTAGGCTTCAACAAGGCCCCTTAGAGGTGTATGTCTGAGAAGCTCTACTACTGTAGAGTCTATTAGTGGTATGAGGTACGGCAGTACTAGTGATAGTATGAATGTTGATGCTAAGGCTACAAGTAGCCTCTCAGCAATAGTTAACCCCGTAATCGTTGAAGCTATGAGTGCGTACCTTGGCTCAACAAGTGGTGAGAGGGATAGGAGTAATAGTATTACTAGCCTAGTGTCCAAGGCTATCATCAGCGCTTGTAGCTTATAGTGGGCCTCGATAAATCTTTACCGTTGGGCACCCTGGACAAGACTCTTCATGAAACCTCCTACAAATACTGCAGTCGACTAGGCCGCAGGGAGGCTTCTCAAGCTCCTTGTAATGATGGATGTTTACTGGTAAGTAGTCCTGGTTCAGTATGTCCTCAA
>CAZTPV010000136.1:0-3241 GCA_964615085.1 uncultured Desulfurococcales archaeon | reverse complement strand
GTTTCAACCTCCTCTAGCCCTCGTATAAGCGTTTCACAAGAGGACAGCCCCATAGAAGGGTACGTAGAGTGCAGGGGGTTCATGATGAAGTGGGTTTCGTGAGAATAGGGGAGGGGGAGGAGGCTTCTAGAGAGGCTTAGAGAGCTTAACTAGTGTCTTACAATGGACTAGTAGTGGTGAGAAGGGTATAGGAGAGTCTAGCTCTAATACAGCTATACTATTGGCAAGTGCTTTACAGGGTGGAGCTAGTCTACGTAGCCTTGAAGTCTTAGTGTTGGTGCAACCTCAGCTTGAACTCTATCCCTTTCAGTACTTAGTCTTAGCCTTTGTATCCTAGAGATAGCGTCAATGGTTTCTAACGCTTTTGTTACGGGTATCCTTATTCTGGAGACCTTAAGAGGCTCTTTAACCTCTCCAGACTCTACTAGCCATGCTGTTTCAGGAATTATTGTTATGACTCCATCCCTAACGTATGCTTCTACAACCTGGTCTACGAGTATGCCACGTCTAGTCTCCTCAATGATCTCTCTTTCACCCCAGTCACCAGCCTCCATAACTAGCGTTGTATGGCCTGGTGTTGGCCTATGGAAGAGCCCCCAAGCATTTCCTGGCACACCCCCCATGTTGTAGGCTGTCTCCCTAGTGTGTAGAAGGTTTACGATAGTATCATCCTCTATGAGGATCTTCCTCTTAGCCTCTACAGCCTCATCGTCAAACGGCCTCCATGCCGGACTTAGGGGGTAGTATGGGTCGTCATAGATTCTAAGTGGCTGTTGCACTCTAAGACGAGTGTTGGGCTTAAAGGCAGGTCTTGTAGCTTCTAGTGCGTGGCCCAGCTCGTGGAGTAGAGCTCCCGCGGCTTCACCGTAGAGTATGATGCTCCACTTACCGTAGTATAGTGGTGAGAGGCTTCTAGCTCTAGAGTATGCCTTAGCGAGTCCACACTTGTACTCCACTATGCTCCTAAGTAGCTTGAGTAGAGGCTTTTCCAGGAAGCCTAGAACGCCTAGTCTAGTGCTAGAGGTTGCCCCACGGTATACTAGGGATAGGATTACATCAGTGTAGCCTTTAGCCATTGACGCTGTACCCTCACTATGCGTTATAGTTAGCCTTTCAACAACATACTCTACAACAGCCTCTACATCGCATCCAGCACTCCTAGCAGTATCAACAATAACCTTAACAGCCTCCTCAACATCACTTGGAGAAACCTCGCGGACACCCATGCTCCTAGAACCAGTGTAGAGGCTTGCTTCTGCAAGCCCACCTCCACTAGCCTCTAACCCTAGTCTTGGAGCTTCAAGACCAGGTGTAGAGGAGTATATCACCCAGCCCCTACGGTACTCTCGCTGAGCTCTACCCTCCCACTTACTGGTGTAGGCTTCAACTGATCCAAGCCTGTAGGCTGCTGAGATCCTCTCAACAGTAAGACTAACCTTATCACGGTACAAGGCTTAGAGTACACCTCACACTAGCCGTATACGTTTAAGTGTTACTTGGGGGGTTGATAGCTGATGTAGGGTAAACACTATTAGTATCGGTTTAGGGACTTGCTCTAGGAGCCATAGTGACTAGGAGTATGGTTAGGGTGTATAGCTATGCCCGAGTCGAGAGTCTTCATTAGCGTTGATTTTGAGGGACTACCATTAGTCTCAAACTTCTCACACCTATCTCCAGGTAAACCAGGGTACGCTGATGCGAGGAGAGTCCTCTCAAGAATACTCACGACAGTCGTCAATAAGCTTGTAGACATGGGTTTTGAGGTAACAATAGCTGATAGCCATGGATTCATGACCAACGTTGACTGGTGCGAGCTTAGCCCAAAGACTAGGCTTATACATGGCTATCCTAGACCTCACAGCATGGTTTATGGTGCTAGAGGCTCAGCTTTCGCCATACTCTTAGGCTATCATGGTGGTGCTGGAGCAGCTTCAGTACTCTCACACACGTATAGCATTAGAGCCATACACTCTATCAGGATTGGTGGAACTGAGGTCTCAGAGTTCCTAATGAACGCACTAGCTTTAGGGGAGATGGGTGTACCAGTTGGCCTTGTAGCTGGTAGTGCTGAGCTTAGAGAAGAGGTTGAAAAGTATACTCCACAAGCAGTCTTCATCGAGCTTAAGAGGAGTATATCGTATACAGCAGCTGAGAGTAAACCTCCAAGGGAAGTTGAGGAGGAGCTTATTAAAGCTATTGAGAACGTTGTTGAACTATACAAGATGGGTGAGCTTAAACCATTAAAGCCCTGGTCTACCGAGTTTGAGGTCGAGTTTAGCCTACCAGCATACGCTGACCTAGTATCGCTAATTCCTGGGGTTAAGAGGGTTGATGGGAGGAGGATTAGATATAATCTTAACAGCATAGTTAAGGGGATAGACCTACTTGAGGTGATTGTAGCAGTCTGTGCAGGAGTAGATGTAATCATGTCGGGAAGGTAGGATAAACACTATGGCTAGGAGCCGACTAGCTTTATTCAGCTTAGCTCTAGCATTTAGTGGGCTAGGAGCACTACTAAAGATATGGGGAGCCATAGTCTACGGGTCTAAGGCAGTACTAGTTGATGGGCTTACATGTGTTTCGAACATGGTTGCAGGCCTAGCTGTTGCTATATCCCTAGCATACTCCACTAAGCCCCCAGATGCTGAGCATCCTTATGGTCATGAGAGGATAAGCTACCTAGCAGTTATAGCCTCAATGATCTCCTACGCTTTTGTTGCAGGTATAGCTCTCTCAGAACTACTAGAGGTTAAACCATACCATGTAGGTGTCAATGCAGCATACTACGCTCTAGCTGGTGGAGCAGCCTACCTAGCCTCAATAGCCATCTCAAGGAGGACTGGAGTAGCTGGTGAAGCTTATGCAAGCTTTACAGTCTCAGAGCTAGTTGAAAGTCTTGTAACAGCTGCTGCAGCCTACGCTGGTGCTGAGCTCAGCTACCTTATAGACTATGCTGGTGCTCTAGGCCTCGTAGCATACATATTCTACGAGATCTATGAGGAGTTCAAGGTTGTCTCAACACCACTAACAGACAGAATGCAGTTACAGGTAGCAGAGCATGTGAGAAGGCTCTTAGAGTCAAAAGGCTTGAGGGTTCACATGCTAAGAGTTAGGATGCTAGCACCAGGCAAGTATCATGGTGACGCCATAGTTGTTGTTGATAACCCTAAAGACTATCCTAGAACACATAGACTTGTCGACGAGGTTGTTGAGGAGCTTAAGAGAGCTGGTGTAGACCTAA
>CAZTPV010000135.1:0-9728 GCA_964615085.1 uncultured Desulfurococcales archaeon | reverse complement strand
TGACGAGAACCTACACGCTATAGCACCACCATCCTCAAGGAATGCTGGTACAACTGCAAGTAGCCCCTTCAAGCCTAGGAATGACGTAACGTTTGCTAACAGTACTGCTCCCGCCATAGCGCTAAAAGCCGTGGATAGCATTATCACTGGTAGGTTCTCACGAACAATCCTCATAGTTCTCTCGAAAACCCTAACACCCCTAGACACCATTAGAGCCGAGTACGCTACAAGGATAGCCCCTAGCGCTACAAGAGCGATTATGGCCACTATCTTCTCAATCGTGTTAAGCCTCACCGCTACAAGGTAGCCTGCAACTATTGTTGGAATGGTAACCACATCCCCAAAAAGCGTTGCTATTGGTGAAACCATGTTGTCTGGATCTAAGCCCTTACGGAAAGAGGCTATTGCAAGCCATGTTGTCGCTGGAAGCATGAACAATGCTGATAAGACTGCCGAGAATAACGGTATGAAGATAACATCGATAAGTGGTAGTCTAGCTCTAGAAAGTATTAGGCTAACTAGGGACACTAGCACTCCAACCCAGAAGTTAACAGCAACTACTAGAGATGCTACAGCAAGAACCTCACACTTAAGGTACTTATCGGCTAAGCCTAGGTGTAGTAGTGTTCCAAGCCTAGAGCCATAGCTTGAGTAAACGTCTCCACGTGCATCACTAGCTGCGGGGAGTATCGCTAGTAGCACTGGAGCACTCCTTATAATAGGCTCAAAGACTTGGAGGAAGAAGCCAGAGATGTAGTCACCAACATTACAGAGCATTAACGATATACTACCCTCAATAACATCTCTACGAATCTCCCTACGAAGCCTAGCCAGTCTAGGCCATGGCATCCTCCCGCCACTACACTAGCGTATCACTGGCTCAAGATGGGCTGGGGATAAAACGATCACCGTAAATCAAGGTTAGGTCAACGGAAACATTTATAGGGTATTAGGGTACCTATGACAAGGGCTTGGTTAGGCTAGAGAGATGTCATCCAATAGTGATCTACACAAGCTCATACACCGTAAGCCTAAGCCACCACGCTACGAGCCTATAACCGTTGCTGAAGCTCTTAGGAGACTTCACCTATACCTACACACTGTTATCGAGCTTGGAGCCTACGCGTTCCTATCAAGTGATAGGGAGGCATCCAAACACATAATAGACCTTGAAGCTATTGTCGATGAGGTTGCATACCAGCTACTACTCCACATGTCACTAGCCGTAGGCCACGACATCACTGGCGCACCATACGCTACACCAATATACATGTACGTGTTTGGTGTAGATAAGATCATGGACTCGTTCAAAGACCTAGCATCACTCGTGCTTAGGGGGCTTGCACCCTCACCGAAGATATACCGTGGACTAGTAGCTGTAAGCGATGTTGTTGTGGCAAGACTCCCAGGAGATAGGGTTGATGGTGTAAGCATTAGAGAGCTTTGTAGCAGTTACGCCATAGAGGTTCTAGCACTACTTAGGAGGGGTAAGTGGATACTTGAACCCTCAAGAGAGGTTGTAGCTAGCACAGACATAGTATACGTTAAAGGGTTTAAAGAGAACGTGAACGAGCTACTAACATCAGTAGGTTTAAGACCAGTACCAGAAGAGCCTCCAAGTGCAAGTCTAGCTAATGTTCTCAGGCAGGTAGACTCCATGATAGACATGCTACTAGTCTTCAACGATCTAGCACACTACCAGCTTAAAGCTCAGGATCCTAAGCTTGCAGAAGAGCTACTTGAAATGGAGGTCTTCTTCGACGACTTGAGGATAGAGGTGTCAAGAAGCATTATAGGCTTAGGAGCTATAGGTGCTGACGATAGGTTCTCCCTACTAACACTGGTAACTAGGCTTGAAGATGTATCAGACTCGCTAACCTACATAATAGGGTTGCCCGCCGAGGAGGAGTACAGGGACGTATTGTCGGGGCTTGTTGAGGCTGAGGAGGAGAGGATTAGCGTGTTTAAAGCAGCTAGGAGGGTTAAGCTTAGTGAACTAGCTGACAAGCTTGAAGATCTTGGAGCATCAATACTAGCTGTTAGGAGGGATAGTGAGTGGATAGCAGTAACACCATACAATATATCTAAGCTGGAGTGTAGACCTGGAGACTCCATACTAGTAAGCTATAGTCGTACACTAGAAGACTATGTTGTAAAACTACTAGAGGAGAATGGGCTAGCTAGAGTATAAGCCCTTCAAAACTAGCATAGCTTGATAGGAGTAGTATTGAGTCCTCTATGAAGGAGTCCCTTACCACAGGTCTAACAGTCCTAGCTCTATCAACCTCTCTAAGATCCAGTTCAGCCACTTCAACCCTCTCAACACCCCTAGGTAGCTCTACAATAATGTCGCCTAGAGGGCCTACTAGTATCGATCCACCACCAAAAGTAAGGCCATCAAAAACACCAGTATTGTTAACCCATACCATGAAGCAAGTATTCTCAATGGCTCTAGCTCTACAGAGAACGTGGAATAATGGTACTGAGGTATCTGGTGAAGCTGAGATAGCTACTAGGACTACTGCACCACGAAGGACTTGCGCCTTAAGCACCTCGGGGAAGAATACATCATAGCATATTGCGAAGCCTATGGCAACGCCCCTAAACCTCCAAGGCTCTAAGAGGCCTCTCCAAGACCTAAACCACCTATGCTCATCAAACACTGAGAATGTTGGTAGATGCCTCTTACGGTATACGAAGACGCCACCACTACTATCAACTGCTAGTAATGAGTTATAGATTATACCTGGACTAGCCTTCTCAGCAAAACCTGCTACTACTCCTACACCACGCCTTCTACACAAGCCTTTAATCTCGTCAACAATGCTGTCCTTTAGGCTGATAGCAGTACGGTATAGTAGGTCTTGGGATGTATACCCGTTTAGGAATAGCTCTGGGAAGACGTAGATATCAGCATCTAGGCTCTCAACAATGGATACTAGTTTATCGAGGTTCCTTCTAGGGTTGCCAGGATAGGGTTCAACCTGTGCCAATGCTATTCTAAGCTTCTTCAATAGTCAAACCCCTCAATCAACCTATTAGTCTAGAGGGTTAGCTTATAGAGGCTTTCATAGCCACACCCTAGTCTACTTAGGGGCGTCTATAATGGAGTTTAAGCCCCCACCACTAGACTACGAGTATGCTATAACGAGGATAGTGCAGTTCATAAGAGACTACTTCTCTAGGAGTGGTGCTAGGCTAGCAGTCATAGGTTTAAGTGGAGGTATTGACTCAAGCGTAACTCTTGTACTAACGGTTAAGGCTCTAGGTAGGGATAGAGTTAAAGCACTAGTAATGCCCGACTCTAGTGTCACTCCAAGAGAGGATGTTGAGGATGCTATAGAGCTTGCAGAGATGCTTGGAGTCCAATACTATGTTATCGATATAAAGCCTATAGTCGAGTCATACGCTACCATAGTACCCTTCTTCGATTGGGGTCATAGGATAGCTACTGGAAATCTTAGAGCGAGGATAAGAATGAACCTACTATACTACTATGCTAACAGGTTTAAAGGCCTTGTAGTTGGCACTGGCGATAAGAGTGAACTACTCCTAGGATACTTTACCAGGTATGGTGATGGCGGTGCAGACATACTACCTATTGGAGACGTGTATAAGACGCAAGTGAGGGAGATGGGTAGGAGGCTTGGAGTACCTGAGAGGATTGTACGGAAGCCTAGTAGCCCAAGACTATGGCCAGGCCACTTAGCTGAGGAGGAGCTTGGACTAAAATACGATGTTATAGACGCAGTGCTCTACCGCTATGTTGATCTAGGTATGAGTATTAGCGAGATCGTAGAGGATACTGGTCTTAGTGAGGAGGTTGTGAGAGCCATCATTAAGCGTGTACACGCCTACGAGTATAAGAGGAAGATGCCACCCATACCGAGAGTCTCGAAATGGAGTCTATACCATGACTGGAGGAATCCTATAGAGCACTCATACCCTTAGCCTCCAAGCACTGTGCCTAAGAGGGGCTCAGAGCCATCCTCTATCTTCACTATAATCTGGTGGAGGCAGCGGGCTCATCACGGCCCTCCATGAGGGTACCTCCAAGGCTTTTCATGTGTGGGCTCAACCATCCTCTCAAGCTCACCTCTTACAAGCATTTCTACGGCCCTAATAGCCTCTACACTACTTGGAGCTCTCCAAACCATTATCCTATGTCTTAGTAGGAGGCCGTAAGCCACCTCACCAATATTCCTAACAATAACGTCTGTTACACCCATCTCATGCAGCTCTTCTGCAAGCCTAACTCCAACAAGTACATCGTGCCTATCACTCCTTAGAGGGTTCTCTACAACTCTAGTCTCCTTAACACCATCACCCTCAACCAACGCTATGACGTAGTATTGTGCTCTACCAAAATGCTCTGACACGAGCGCATTAGGTTTAGGCTCGTCGACTGGCACTGCTACTATAAGCCTACTTCTAACCGTAGGCTCAATGGATACTACGACCTCCTCAACACCCTCAATACGCTTCTTAACCTCCTCTACAACACGGCGTGCAATACGTCCAGCCTCATCAACTGTAGCTAGAGGGTTCATGCGTAGAGTAAGCTCAACAAACACTACTGGTCCAGCCCACCTAACTCTAACACTAACAGGTTCTGCTTCACCACGAGAAGCTACTGTAGCAACCTCTAGTATCCTACCCACTAGACTCCTATCCCTTGGGAGGTCGAGGAGGCTTAACAGGCTATCCCTACCAGCCTCATAGGATGCCCAGCACAACCCAGCTATAGCGGCCACGAGAGAGGCTACGTATGCAACAACACTCTTAAAAGCCATGTAGGCTGCTAGCCCAGCTGCAACAAACCCACCCTCTACAGCATCTACGAGAGTATGAACAGCATCTGCATGTAGTGAGGGGCTCCTATAAGCCTTGGCAGTAGCCTCCTTAAGCCATGCAGATAAGAGTACACCAGGAATAGTTGCAGCTTGGACGGCTACAGGTATGAGTCTAGGCTTAGGTGTAGACCATAGACTACCAGAGAGGAGCTCCTCAGCGACAACAGCTAGTATCACTGCTGAAACACCAACAGCAGCAAGATCCTCGAGCTTGAAGAGCCCGTAGGGAAACCGTCTAGAGAACCCCGAACGCACTATAAGCACTGAGGCTAGTATAACACAGTCTATAACGACGTCTATCAGGGCATGGTAGGCTTCGAGAACTAGAGCAGAATAGCCGTAGTATAACCCAGCTAGTAGCCTACAAGCAAACACCACTACTAGCGCTAGAAGGCTTAGTAGCATCAGGTATACTAGCCTACTAGTAGTCAGGCATGCCACCCTAGCCGAGAGCCTACAGTCAACCCCCTTATAGATGTAGAGGCCTAGCAACTATAGACGTAGTGGAGGTGTGAGGAGCATGGCTAGTGGCCCACTACTAGTAGCTATTGAGGGGGTTGATGGTGCAGGCTTAACAACAACTAGTCGTCTACTCGTATCCATGCTTAGAGGTGTAGGTGTTAAGGCAGTATACACTAAGGAGCCTAGTCGTAGCATTATCGGAGACCTAACATATTATGCGTCGAAGGGGATTATAGGGTTTATGAATACACCGTACATGATGCTAATGCTGTTCGCAGCTGATAGGATGGCACACCTCTACCACCTACCCCACGAGCCTGAACCCGGAGTAGTAGTTGAGGGTGGTGTCCTAGGACTACTACGTAGAGGCTACGTGGTTGTATCAGATAGGTATGTCTATAGTAGCTACGTATACCAGACCATAGGGGTGAAGGCACCAAGCATAGAGGATGTTAAGAGGGTTAACTGGTTCACATACCCACCACACATACTAGTATACCTTAGAGTCCCCATTGAAATCGCAGCCAGGAGGAGGCTAACAAGACATGGATGGGGGTTTGACGTGTATCGCGACGCTAAAGCCTATAGTGAGGCTAGTAGGAGGTACGAAGAGCTAGTTAAGAGTCTAGCTAGAAGCCCAGAGTACTGCCCAGGAGAGAAACCCTCATGGCTTAAACCAGGTCTTGTAGAGGAGGGGGATCTATGGATATGGCCTAAAGGGGTATGCTACCCAGTACCAGTTGTTGTTGAGGAGGTGTATGAGGGTAGGGAGCTTAAGCCAGAAGAGGTTACAGCACACACTATGAAGACCATACTGTGCCTAGGAGCTATCATAGGGCTTTTAGAGGAGAAGTTTAAAGAGTATTGTACTGAGGCTAGAGAGCTAGCTAGTAGAGGCCTCATCAAGGTGTTAACAGGGCTCCTCAAGTAGGAGTCTAGAGTCGCAAAGAACTCGGATAATCCTAGAGGCTATCTCGCTACCCACCTCGCTAGCAGGCTTACTATCATCAACTCTTACACGGATCACCACTGGGTAGCTTGTAGAGCTTGGATACAGCTTATCAACTGCTGGAACTATGTGCCTCCAGTACTGGTTAGCTCTAGGTGGAGGATACTCTGGCTCCTCCTCAAGCCTCCTTAGAAGCCTCCTATAAGCCTCAGACACTCTCTCAAGCATAACCCTATCCTCATAGAGGTGTGTCTCACTACGCTCACTAAGCCTTCTAGCAGCAACCTCAACTGGTGCATCAAGGTATACGAGGACGTGGGCTGGTGGAGCATAGTTGTTAAGTGCTACAACCCACTCCATGTCCGCACCAGCAGCAGACTGGTAGGCAATACTACTATACTTGTACCTGTCCATAACAACCACGTAGCCTTGAAGCAAGGCCTCGATAACTCCACGTACACCTCCAGGAAGCCTCTCATAGTATAAGTGCCAGAGCCTATCAGCTGCGAACAAGAGAGCTAGTATTCTAGGATCCCTTAAACCCTCGTCAATAGGGTACCTTATCCCAAGCCAAACCAGGTAGCCTAGTGGGCCATAGGTAGGCTCCTTCTCGTAGATAACTGGTGCTCTCAACACTCTTGAGAGCCTAGAGGCTAGGAGCCTAGAGTGAGTAGAGACGCCACTACCGTCAAGCCCCTCAAAAGCTATGAGTATACCTGTTACTGGCCTATAGCAAGTAGTGTTAGCCAATAATAACCTCCCATAGAAGGGGTCAAGAGTTAAGCTTAGTGTTTAGGCTTTAAGGGCTAGTAAGACTACCTGTAATGGTGGTCGCTGATATGTATGTGGCCAGCTTCAATCATTACTGCAGCACCGTCATATACTAGTTTAAGGAGTTCAAGCCTAAGAACACTCTGTGGATCACCAACACCATAAACTCTCCTGTTTAGGAGGACAACATAGCTTGTGTAGGGTAGTAGTAGGGTAGGGTCATGGCATGAGACTAGGACAAGCTTGCTACGAGATAGCTGGCCAATAAGCTTAGCTAGATCAGCTCTACCTGCAGGATCAACAGCTGATAATGGTTCATCCATAACTAGTACTGGAGGATCCCCTGCTAGCGCCTTAGCTATGAGCACACGCTGCCTCATACCACCACTAAGCCTCCAGAAGCACTTATCCCAAAACCTTCTGGGAAGCTCAACAAGCTCTAAAACCTCTTCAGCAGCTCTACGAGCCTCACTACGAGGAACACCTTTAGCGATAAGATATGCCTCAATAAGCTCACGAGGGGTTATAGGGTAGCCTCTCTCCTCCCACGACAACTGGGGGACATAGCCTATAAGGCGGCCAGCACGCTCTGGACGACCAGTAACATCAACACCACATACTATGACACGGCCATGCACAGGCTTAACGAGGCCAGTGATGACGCGGAAGAGAGTGGTCTTGCCAGCCCCGTTAGGCCCTAGAACCTGGACTAGGCATGGCCCCCTAAAATCCAAGCTCACGTTATCGAGGACTACCTCGCCACCAAATACAACCCTAACGTTATCCACTACGAGGCTTAAACTAGCCATAACCACTATGACACCAGGTAGGTGTGTATTCTATGCTGGAAACCCCTATAATACTAGCATCCACGCCATAATACTTCATTAATCCCTCGAAAGCTAGTAGCTAGGATAAGGCAGAAAAGCTATGAGGAATAGGTTTAGGCTTACCCTAGCACTACTACTAGTAGCACCGCTATTATCGCTAGCCTCAACAACAGTACACATGGCAGAGGCTAGTAGGGGACTACTCATAGTAGCTACACTACCAAGTCTAGCTGAGGATGTAAAGCTCATAGCAGCTCCTGGAGATAGAGTGGTAGCACTAATACCTCCAGGAGTAGATCCCCACACGTACCAGCTTAAACCTAGAGACGTAGCCCTCCTAGGTGAAGCAGATGTAGTAGTCTCAAGTGGGCATACTAGGTTTGAGAAGGAGGTTAAGAGGCTTGTTGAAGAGCATAGGATTAGAGCATTACTAGTTGAAGTTCCAAGCGTAGTAGGGATTAAGCTCTACAAGATGCCTGGGACAAGCATCATAGACTACCACATGCCGATATACTATCCAGACAACTACATAGCTTTTATGAAGAGGCTAGTAGAGGTTCTCGAGAAGCTGAACCCAGATAAGAGGAAGTACTATGAGGCTAACCTGCTAAAGATCACAAAGCTTGTTGAAGACCTGAAGACACTAGTACAGTTAAGCGAGAAGCCATGTGTAGGAGATAAGCCATATACACTCTACGTGTGTAAGTGGATTAGCCGTGGAAGAATACTAGTGCTTGAAAAGGCTCCAGGAGCACCAATAACGCCATCAACACTAGCAGAGGCTGCAAAACTCCTATCACTAGGAGGCTTAGCAGTAGTGTCGTGGCCACCATCATCACCATCATCTAGGACACTACTAGACTACGCTAAGAGGATGCATAGCATAATAGTTAGGGTATACCCTCCATCAACTAGTAAGCCCATCCTAGAGTCCATTGAGGAGGCTGCACTAGAGCTAGCAGAGTTAAAGACTACAACTAGTAGAATGCGAGTAAAGACTATGAAACCACAACTAGTAGTTAGACCAGAATGGTTCATAGCCATAGCTGCAGCATCACTTGCAGCTGGAGCCCTCTCACCACTAATAGCTGCACGAAGACTATACTTCCTATCTGGAAGCCTACCACACACAGCACTACTAGCAGCAACACTAGCAATCCCATTATCAGCATCACTAGGAGCTCCAGTAGAGGCTTCAGCAGTCATAATAGCACTAGCAGCAATATACTGCTACGAAGCACTAGAGGCTACTGGAGTAGACCCAGATGTAGCAACATCAGTCTTCTTAGCAGCTACAGCATCAGGAGCAGTACTATCAGCATACTACGTGCTAACAAGATACAATGTACAAACAACACTATGGGCATACATACTAGGAGACCCACTACTAGCAACATGGAGTGATGCACTAACAGCACTACTAGTAGCAGCAGCAGTAGCAGTAATAGTCATAGCAACCTACAGGAAGCAGCTACTCATAGCAGTAAGTAGAGAGACAGCAAAACTAGCAGGAGTAAGAGTAGAAGCATACGACATAATACTACTAACAACACTAACAGTAACAGCAGTAGTCATGCTAAGAATACTAGGATTCGTACTAGAACACATACTACTCCTACTACCAGGAATAATAGCAGCAAACCTAACAGAAAAAGCATCCAAGACCATAACCATAAGCATAGCATCAACAATCACAGCAGGAGTAATAGGGCTAACAACATCCATAGCAATAAACCAAGCACCAGCAGGAACCATAGGAGCAATACTACTAGCACTATACACAGCAACACTAGCATACACAAAGAAGACGAGAAGAGAGTGAAAGGAAGGGAAACCAGAACAAAAAACAGGTTTAGAACATGC
>CAZTPV010000134.1:0-2787 GCA_964615085.1 uncultured Desulfurococcales archaeon | reverse complement strand
CAAGATACTGCTCTAGAGTATGATACGTCGAACGTGAAGCCACATTTAGGGCACCGTAATAATCTAGGCATGCTCTTCATCCTAGTAGTAGGTCTGGAAGCTCACCACCCTAAATAATCCTTTTATACTAGGCTCAAGACGCTACTATAGTTAAGTACTTAGTAGCTTCTCTAGGAGGTGTATGAGCCTTATTAAGATCTAGAAGGCGGTCAATAATAGTCAAGACTCTAATGATAACCCCTAGTGGTGCTCTAAGTCCTGGACCACTCTCTATAGCAACAATACTTGTTGGAAGCTGTCTCGGCTGGATAGCTGGACTCTACGTTGCCTTAGGCCATATGGTGTTCGAGCTTCCATACACACTACTGTTAACTAGGTTTAGTAGCGTTATACGAGGGTTTATTGAGAGGCATAGAGCAGTCTTTTCAATAGCAATTACAGTCTTTATACTCTGGTTTACAATCCCACTAGTAATTCTAGGAGCACAATTAATGATGGGAGTAAATAAGGTAGCATCCACTACAGCTCCTACTAGCTTTATAGGATCGTACCTCTCAGCCTTCATAACAGGCTTCATACTAACTGGTGCTAATGTCTTCTTCCTCTTATGGTGGGTTAGTGTTGGCCTACCCTTAGTAATTGAGGCTGCAGAACTAGGTATGAAGGGATTCACCATAATGTATGCAGCCCACGTATGGCTTGACTATATATGGCTCTGCATACTGGCAGGTATTGGTAGTGGATCACGACTACTTGGCTCTCAAGCTTATGGACTAGTTATACTTATTGCCTCACTACTCATGCTCATCTATGCCGTTGACATAATGTTGAGAGGTGTCGTGGGGAGAACTATACTAAAACTCTAGTAGGCAGGTGGTGGCTCCTCTATAGGCTTCTCAATACACGCTACTCTATAGTTGCTGAGTTTAATCTCGCTAAGAACTCTACCACATACATTACTATAGCCTTTACCTTGAGGCCATGCTCCTCTAGGAATCCAGAAGATTAGTTCAAGAGTATCTCTAGCTACTAGCCTTACTCCTGCAAGCCTATAGTCAGCTATACGATTGATAGTGTTGCAGAAGTCCAAGGCCTCCTTAACACTTATTTTTAGTCTTGGAGCTACCAGTAGTGTACACTCAAGCACGCTATCCTCCACGTCCTTAAGCCTACTACCTAACTCTGTTGAGTACAGTCTTGAGAAGGCCTCAAGTACTGTAAGCTGAGGTAGAGTTGCAAGTCTAATACCCCTACTAGCGATCATAGCTAAAGCCTCCAGGTAGTTAACACCCTTTAACGCTACCAGTATTGCTGCAGCGGTAAGACCAGCTCTAGAGCAATCGTATATGCTTCCAATAACGAGTATTGGTTTACTAGCACTTCTAGCCCACTCGACAAGACTAAGTAGCTCTCCTAGTCTAGGAGCATTGTATGGTGGCACTGGTAGCATCTTTAGATTAGGGTTGTTAGTGGCACTAATACCGTAGATTGAAGCTTCGACTGGGGTCATGGCAATAACTATTGAGCTAGCATCATAGTCTTCAACTCTTATGGGTGGTTTAGGGCATTCAATACTAACATAATCTAGTTGATCAGCCATGGGGTTCTCACGCTTTAGGAGCTACTGTCACTCCTTCAACTCTAACCCATGGAGCTAGCATACCTATCTCTGCCTTCTCTATCTCCTTTCCAACCATCTTTACTGATCTCATGAGCTCTGAGTACACGTTACCACTAATAACTACTCCTTTAGCCCATCCCTTAGGCTCACCATCCTCATAGACTATTGCTGGGTTCGGTAGTACGCTATACTCTCCCGTGGCTGGATTTGCACCCCATGCCCCCTGCGCATGGAACACTACTAGCACTCTACCATCGCCCATAATCTCGTCTATACTCGCGTCCCCTGGGGAGACAATAACGTTGGTATAGCCTGGTTGAGGTGGTGTCTGATAGCCTCTCCTTACAGCATTTCCAGTGCTTTCCTCTAAACCAGCTCTTCTTGCCCAATAGGTGTCGTAGATGAATGTTTTTAGTACACCCTTCTCCACTAGTACCTTCCTCCTCATGGCTACACCCTCATCATCGAACCTCCATGTAGAGTCGCCACCTTTTAGAGTGCCATCATCAATTATGGTTATAGAGTCTGAGAGTATCTGCTCACCCACCTTTTTTGCGAATGGGCTTCTCCCTC
Organism: uncultured Desulfurococcales archaeon; assembly: GCA_964615085.1. Lineage (GTDB taxonomy): Archaea > Thermoproteota > Thermoprotei_A > Sulfolobales > Pyrodictiaceae > CAZTPV01. Next base: position 593 of record CAZTPV010000134.1, on the reverse strand, counting down.
TAACAGCCCAGTCCCCCTTAAGGGCTACTAGTAGTGAAGCTGTAAATAGCTCTCCTAGAACAAGTGGGGACCACGCTACATCCATTTTTACAGGCTTATCTATCTTAAAGGGTTTCGTAAGGAGTTTGATTTTCTCGATAGCTCTCTCTAAGAGTCTTACGAGGCTGGGAACGGTTGTCCTACTAGTCTCAAACTCTATGATCATAGGTGATGGCCCTAGAGGAGTCTCACTAGTTACATTTACATATGCTTGTGCTGAAGTCCCGTAATCTATCCGGTAGACGCCCGTAGTACTCGCAATAGCCCTCTCTATCCTACTAACCTTGATGCACGCACTATAAACCATGACTTTCCTCTCTCTGGCTTCATCTAGAAGCTCTATAGTCTTTTCGACAACGCGTTCCGGCTCTATCCTAGCAAGTGCTGGCTCATAGATTCCCTCTGGCTCTGGATACTTCTCGCTAGGTAGTGGTAGTCCACTCCAGTAGTTGTCCTCAGCACTAGCTCTCGCTATCCTTACAGCAGCGCGAGCACACTCACGAGCACTATTAACATCTACTCCAGAGGCGTAGGAGAAGCCTATCCTCTTACCA
>CAZTPV010000133.1:0-3224 GCA_964615085.1 uncultured Desulfurococcales archaeon | reverse complement strand
CTTCCGAGGAATACATGGAGTATAAGGGGGTAGTAGTTGGCTGCAAAGAGGAAAGAAGAACGAGGTATAGCGAAAGCTATAACCTCAACTCTAAAGGAGTGGAGACTAGTTCTAATGCGTGTTAAGAGGCCAGACAAGGATGAGTTTATTCAAGCTTTAAAGGTAGTCTTTCTAGGCTTAGCTATAGTTGGAGCTATGGCATATATCATACACGTTTCCGCCATTCTACTAATGAGGCCACCTGGATAGAGGATATACAGCACTATGCAAGAGATTGAGTGGGAAGCAATAGGCGAGGTGAATATTCTTATGAATAATCAACCTAGCCGACCGAAGTTATATGCTGTGAGAACTATAGCAGGAAGAGAGCTTGATGTAGCTTTAATCATAGAGGCTCGTGCACGTGCAGAGGAAGTACCAATTACAGCAGTACTTGTTCTTCCGAGGATAAAGGGCTATGTTCTCGTAGAGGCGCCTGCAGCGTTTCACGTGGCAAACATAGTTCAAGGAATTAGATATGTTAAGGGAGTGGTTCCAGGTGTGCTGAAGTTTGAAGATATTGAGAGGCTACTCAAGCCTGAAGCAGTATTAGAGTCGCTAAAGCCTGGTGACCAAGTTGAGATAATTGCTGGACCCTTTAGAGGAACCAAGGCTCAAGTAGTTAGAGTTGATATTGCAAGAAACGAAGTTGTTTTAAGTGTACTGGAGTCAAGTTATCCCCTTCAGATCACTGTTCCAGGGGATTCAGTGAGGCCTCTCCGAAGGGAGGGTGAGCAAAGTGGCTAAGATCAGAATGGTTACGTTAAAAGTTAAAGGCGGTCAAGCTAAACCTCAACCACCTTTAACAACCGCTTTAGAGCCATTAGGCCTAGATGTTAATGAAGTTGTAAACAAGATTAATGAGGCTACAAAGAAGTACAAAGGTTTTGAAGTAAAGGTCAAGATTATAGTTGATGAAGAAACTAAAAAGTATGATATAAGAGTGAAACCGCCAACAACAACAGAGCTTCTCCTCAAAGCTGTTGGTGCATCACAACCATCTGGAGACCCTGCACATCATAAAATAGGGGATTTGCCATTTGAGAAAATAGTTGAGATAGCTATACTCAAGAAACCAGATTTACTAGCTAAAAGCCTTAAAGCAGCTGTTAAGACTATACTAGGCTCAGCTAGAAGTATAGGAATAACTGTTGACGGTAAAGATCCTAAACAAGTTACAAGAGAAGTTGATGAAGGACTTTATGACGCCATACTTTCACGTTACGAGGCTGAGTGGGAAAAGGCCTAAAACCACTTGTGCATTAAACCTAGGCTCATGCAAGAGAATAAGGAGTGTGATAACATTGTCATTTATACCTAGAACAAATATAGAAGCCGCAGTTAAGGAGGCTATCGAAGCCTCTCCACCACGTAAGTTTAAGCAAAGTGTTGAGCTAATAGTAGTACTTAGAGACGTTGATCCACGTACACCAGAGGGTAGGATAAGGGAAATAGTGTTCCTACCAAACCAACCTAAGAAGCATGTTAGAATATGTGTCGTTGCTGATGGAGACATGGCTATAAAAGCTAAAGAAGTAGCTGACAAAGTGCTAACGAGGGAGGATATACAATCCATTATGGGCAACAAGAAGGCTGCAAAAAAGATTGCAGAAGAATGTGATTGGGTGCTAGTAAAAACAGATCTAATGCCAATAGCTGGTAGGACTCTAGGTCCGGCTCTTGGCCCTCGAGGGAAAATACCAGTACCAGTACCACCTACAGCAGATATACATGCGTATGTTGAACGATACCGCAAAGCTGTGCTAATAAGGACTAAGGATCAACCACAGATAATGTGCAGGGTTGGAACAATAGACATGAGTATTAAAGATATAGTTGACAATATACAAGCTGTGCTTCAAGCGTTAGAATCAAAACTCCGCAACCCACCATACAATATTGCTAGGGTGATCGTGAAGACTACAATGGGGCCGCCTATAGAGGTTAAGCTAAGATAAGGGTTAGAGAGGTGAAAGATTATGGTCTTAAGAGCTAAACGAAAGATAGCTGAATGGAAGATTAAAGAAGTTGAGAGGTTAATTGAATTAATAAGTAAGTACCCGACAATTCTCTTAGTAGATTTATCGAAGGTACCTGCTGCACAACTTCATCGCCTAAGAAGGAGAATAAAGGAAATGTTCAAGGATGATGTGGAATTAAAGGTAACTAAGAATACACTCTTTAAATTAGCCTTAAGAAAGGCTGGCATAAATATCCAGGAGTTAGACAAATACCTCACCGGCACGAATCTCTTCATATTCACCAAGTTAAATGCCTTCAAACTTGCCCTCGAATTGGAGAAAATCGTTGAGTATGCTCCTGCAAAACCTGGAGACATAGCACCTACGGACATAGTCTTACCACCTGGAGATACAGGAATAAAGCCTGGCCCCATGATGAGCCTTTTTGGTAAACTTAGAATTCCAATTAGAGTCCAAGGAGGAACAGTATGGATAGCTAAAGAGGTTAGAGTAGCTAAACAGGGAGATGTCATAAGCCCTGAATTAGCTTCAATATTACAGCGTTTAGGAATAGAGCCAATAGAAGTGAGGCTTAAACCTAAAGCTGCTATCGATAGAGGCGTATTGATTCCTGGAGAAGAGCTAAAATTAAACTTAGAAGAATACACACAACAGCTAACTAAAGCTCATTTAACAGCATTATATGTCGGGGCGGAAATAGCGTATCCAGAGCCAGAGGTATTAAAACTATCTCTTGAAATTGCTGCAAGAAGAGCACTTATCCTCTCAACAGAAGCAGGCATAATAACACCAGAAAACGCTCAATACGTAATTAGTGTGGCAATAGCTAGAGCTTACGCCATAGTATCAGCCTTAGGAGATAAGGCGAAAGAGATAGGTATTGAGATCGCAGCAACAACACCATCACCACCTAAAGCTAAAGAGGAGAAAGAGAGGGAGGAAAAGAAGGAGGAAGCTGAGGAGGAGAAAGGAGTAAGTGAAGAACAAATCGCAGCTGGACTTGAAGGACTCTTTGGAGGCTTCTAGCTCCTGCCTCCAGACGAACACTTAAAATTTCTCACACTCTTTTAGTTAACATAAGCATAACGCTATTTTAAAGGCTTATAGAGCTTCTTCTACCTCTTATAAGGAAGATAGAATCAGAGCCATAGAGGTGCATAGTGTGAAGGCAATTATTAACGACAGTGAGTACAAATTAAGCTT
>CAZTPV010000132.1:0-2739 GCA_964615085.1 uncultured Desulfurococcales archaeon | reverse complement strand
GCTCTAGCCCTCTCAATGAACTGCACCACGGGGTAGGCTAGTAGTATGCCTACTACGAATTGTCCTATGTTTACGGGAACCTCAAATATGGCTGCTATGGGTGCTCTATGCACGAACAGTGGGTTGCTTATAAAGTACTCGTAGAGGAAGTAGCCTGTAACCATCTCTAGGCCTCCAAGACTCATAGCTAAGACGTATGGTTTGGCTCTAGCTATGAGGGCTACAACTGTTGCTAAGCAAGCTATTAGCACAGCTACTATGATCCATATCCATGCTGGTAGTGTTACGTCGAATGCTGGTATGGTTATCGTGTAGCCTAGTATGCTTGTTGGAGTCCATGTAAACTTTACTGAGAGTCCCCCACCACCAAACCCTTTTAACACAACAATAGCTGCTAGTGAGTACCCTAAACCTATTGTTAGAGCTCTATACCATCCCTTAACTCCATGCTCTCTAATTCTACGAGCTATGCTTGATACTATGTAGCCTTCAAGGAACTTTATAGCGAAGGTTCCAGGTGCAAAGTACCAGTAGCCCGTTACAGCATCAGCTATGGCAGGCCCTATACCTGCTGCTAGTGCAGCTTCTAGTGGTGTAGTTAGGACCGCTATAGCGTATATAGCTGCTTCGCCAAGGTTGAAGTAGCCTCCTGTCGCAGGAGTCTCAACCTGCAATAATACTGTTGCTATGAATGTTACAGCAATATACACTGCTAGTCGAGCAGCACTCACCCTAGACATGTTATCGCCTCTAGCTGCTAGGGTGTGTTATGGCCTAGGTTAAATAGGTGAGGTTAGTGAGGTATGGATGGTGTAAGTACTCGTCTACATGCTAGCTAAGTAGGCTACTAGGGGTGTAGCATGAGGCTACTTGAGTTTTTCGAGGCTGTAACTAGGATCGTTCTTAGGAGCATGTTCATGTATGGGTTTAGCTGGGCTCGAAGAGGTAGTACGATTCTCCAACTCATGTACCTAATTGCATCATTCATTGTAGCCTCTAGAAGCCCTATCCTCTTAGCACCTATCGTCTTCATGCTACTCCTCTACTACTATGTGTCTGGGCTCATCATGTTACTAGCCTACTCAACACTATTAGCGTTAATACCATCCTCTTGGATGGCTTTAACTGAGGCTATCATCGAGGTATTCTCCTCCACGATAACCCCCATGAGGGTGGTAGGTGTGTTCCTAAGGGCATTCCTCTACGCGATAATAGTGTTTAGCTTCATACACATGGTTAACCTTGAGGAGCTAAGCTTCCTACTCTACAAGACTACACGTAGGTTTACAGTAGCGCTCCTCCCACTAATAACTTGGAGAGCTATTAGCCTCCTCTTAAAAGAATCGTGGGAGATTATGCACGTTCATAAGCTTAAAGGTGAGCCAGTATGGAAGACTCTAGCACTCATAATCCTTAGGGCTGAGGAGCTTGGCGATCAATTTGAGGAGGGTATCCACTCTAGGATTGATAGGTGTAGTCCTAGAGTCCACTATAGCCTTCAGGCTATTGGCTGGCAGTTTGCAATAGCTTCTCTAAGCATTCTCCTACTCTTCCTCCATCTAAGATGATAGTGCTTGGCTAAGATCCTCAATAATGTCCTCAACATCCTCAATCCCAACACTTAGCCTAAGCAGGTTATCTGTAACTCCATACCTAGCTCTCTCCTCTCGAGGAAGCTGTGCATGGCTACTTGATGCAGGATGTGATATTGTTGACTCTACTCCTCCAAAGCTTGGTGTAGGCTTAATCATCTTAAGGTTCTTCATAACCTTTAGCGCTGCCTCTACTCCCCCTCTAACCTTAAAGCTTACCATACCACCATATCCTCCCCTTAGCATTCTCCTAGCATTCTCATAGCCTGGAGTATCAGGTAGACCTGGATAGTATACCTCCTCAACTCTAGGGTGATCTTTAAGGTACTCTGCAACCCTCATTGCATTACTACATTGACGCTCTACTCTAAGGTGTAGGGTTTTTGCTCCACGCACTATTAGGTATGCTTGCTCAGGATCCATAACCCCTCCTAGCAGCCTTCTCCACTCCCATAGGTAGGCTATAACGCTCTTACTAGATACTATTGCACCCCCCATAGCGTCGTTGTGGCCAGCTATATACTTTGTCAAGCTATGAACAACTATTGAAGCCCCATCAGCTAGGGGGTTGTAGAGTACTGGTGTCGCTATAGTATTATCTACTATGAGCATGCAATTGTTGTCCCTACATGCCTTAACCAGTCTAGGTATATCGAAGACGTATAGTGTTGGGTTCACTATTGTTTCAACTATAACCATTCTAGGCTTTAACCTCTCAATAGCCTCAACAACTGAGTCTGTGTAGGGGTCGACGAGGTGTAGCTTATACCCAATCTTCTGTGAAAGCCTCTCTAATAGTGTTCTAGTAGTACCATACATTATCCTAGGCGCAACAATACTATCGCCACGTGATGCAAAGCCTATAACTAGTGTTGAGAGTGCAGCCATACCACTTGAGAAAGCTAAAGCGGCTTCACCAGCTTCAAGTAGTGCTAGTAGATCCTCTAAGCATGCTACCGATGGGTTACCCTCCCTAGAGTATTTTAGGGGTTTTCCAAGCCTCTCCGGCGTCTCCTCATGAGGGTATAGATGTACTACAGACCTGTAGACTGGTGGTATGAGGCTACCATAGGCAGTATATCTTCTTGAGCCCCATACGCTTATTGTGCTCTTCCTCTTCACTTTCCAAGCCCCTTTTAGGAGTTAG
>CAZTPV010000131.1:0-10153 GCA_964615085.1 uncultured Desulfurococcales archaeon | reverse complement strand
TGCAAAGACTACAATACCACCACTACTTGACAGTGACGAGCCTACACTTGAAGCTAGTGTATAGCTCATTGCAAGCTTAAATACTAATCCTAGTACTATGGCTACTGTAAGCCCTATAGCAGCCTCAACTAGTACTGGTTGAACACTAGTGAAGCTGTATGGTCTTAGTAGTGATCCAGCATAGGCTCCAAAAGCTATCATTGATGCCACTAGGGGGATCCTAGGGTTTAGCCTCCTAACAGCTAGTATTGGAGGCCTCATAAACCTATGTAGAGCTAAGCCTATAATGATTGGGATTACTATGGGGTCTATGACGAGCATTGGAGAGTACAATGAGGCTATGAAGGCTAGGATGCCCGCTACTATGCCAGTAGAGGAGTATGCTACAAGCCATACACCCCTACTACGCTGCATGAGGAGTAGTTCTGGATCTACATCCTCTCCCACGCTACCCGTACTAGAAGCCAATTTCGCTAACCCCCTAGATCTATACTCTCGTGGTAAGGGAGGAGCTAAAACCTGGTATAAAGCCTAACCCTTAAACCTAGGGTAGAGGGAGCGTTATGCCACGCTGGAGGCTTTGGGGTGCAACAATAAACAACCAACACTATGAGGATGACTTCATAGTCTGGATGTCTAGTAGTGGTGATCATGGTATTGCTGCTGTAGCTGATGGAGTGACGGCTAGTATTGGGGGTCCAGCATCATTTACAGCAGTTAATGGGCTTATCTACATGTGTCGAAGCATACTACACGAGCCAGTTGAAGTGGATCGTGTTGAGAAATGTGCAGTACTCTTAGGTAAACTGTTTGAGGATGAACCTGACCGAGACACATTAGCCTCTATCGCAGCTGCTAAAGCCGCCTACTACGAGGAGTGCTGTAGAGATAACACCCCATGCACGAAGCCATTAACACTACAGCTCCTTGAGGATGGGTTTAAGCCTCCACGTAGTGAAGCTGCTGAGCGTAAGAAGAGGATTGTGCTTGAAAGAAACACTATGCCAGCAACAACGCTACTAGCAATGATTGTTAAGGGTGAACATGTAGGAGTCATAATGGCTGGTGATGGAACGCTCTTCGGCCTAGGGAAGACTAGCACAGAGTCGTGGGTTGTGTGGGGTGCTTTACCACGATTCGCTCAGGAGACTAGAATGGCCTCCTACTACGAGTATGGTAGAGGGCTTGTAGGAGAGCCTCTAACAATGGTTTTAAAGGTTCAGCCTAGAAGGCTATTAGTCCTTGCAACTGATGGGATAGATCCTGGAGTACTCTATGAGGTTTCACTAGAGGCTGCTAAGAACCTAGTTGAAAACCCATCAAGTCTAGGTAATCCCGCAGCATGGATACTATCTAGGGTTAGGGATAAGGTTGGGGGCTTTGATGATGATGCAACACTGGTAGTGGCGTTTAGGGAGGAGTAGGTGAACTCATGGCTAAACCTCTTAGAGCTGTTAGAGTCTATGGTGAGGGTGCTAGACAGGTTAAGCGTTACGGCTCACTAATGGTTTACCGTAAATGGGTTAGAGCGCCAGAGGATATTGAGCACGGAGAACTAGTAGTCGTTGAGGACGAGTCTGGAGAAGTTATTGCATGCGGCTTCTACGATGAATGGGGCCCTGTAGCGCTAAGACTCATAGGTCTAGGGTACTGTAGCTACTCTACACCTGAAGAGGCTATTCGTGCTAGGCTTGAAGAAGCCTACAATACTCGTAAACGCTTAGGGTACACTGAGAAGGGTTTTGGCTATAGACTTGTTCATAGTGATGGAGATCTTATGCCGGGCCTCATAGTAGACGTATACGATGACCTTGTAGTATTCCAGTCTAGTAGTAAGGTTTGGGATAAGTATCGAAGCACTATAGTGGAGGCCTTAAGGGAGATTCTAGAGCCTAGAAGCATATATGAGAAGAGTACACAGCGTACAAGGCTTGAGATAGGACTAGAACCCTACGAGAAGCTACACTACGGTGATAAGCCTAGAGCAATAGTCTATGAGAACGATGTTAAGCTTTTAGTTGACCCGGTTAGAGGGCAGAAGACAGGCCTCTTCCTAGACCAGAGGGATAATAGGCTACTCTTTAGCAGCCTAGTAGATGCTGAGGCAAGAGTGTTAGATGTCTTCTCGTACACTGGGGGTTTTGGGCTGCAAGCACTAGCAAGAGGTGCTCGCGAAGTAGTATTCATAGAGCAGGATGAGAAGGCTGTTAAGATCCTAGAGGAGAACCTAGAGTTGAACAAGGTGGATAAATCCAAAGTAAGGATAATCAATGATGATGCATGGCATGCTCTACGCCGCCTCATAGGGTTTAAAGAGAGGTTTAACGTTGTTGTAGTAGACCCACCTGCATTCATACCAAGAGCTGAGGTTAAGGATAGAGGTGTTAGAGGCTACCAAAACATCTACAGGATGGCGTTAAGGTGCTTAAGGAGGGAGGGTCTTCTCTTCCTAAGCAGCTGTAGCAGCTTCCTCTCTAGAAGCGAGTTCCTAGAGATTGTTGCTCAAAGCCTTCAAGGCTCTGATTATAGGCTTATAGGTGGTGTTAGAGGTATGCCTTTAGACCACCCTTCAAGGCCATCAGCACCCTACCTAGACTATTTGAAGTCCCTCTTCATAAGAGTCTACACGCACCCCTATAGGTAGGCTAGGCCTTGAGTAGGGTTGGGGTAAGAGTCTCTAAACTAGCCTCAAGACTGTATAGACTTGGAGTAGAGGTTGCCGCATCCTCAATAGTCTCCTTTAAGCCTCTACCACCTAGAGAGGGTAGCCCACCAATAATCAGTGATCGTAGACTCATACTACACTTCAACATCCTAGACTCGTGTAAGGGTTTACGATCACCTATGCTCCTACTACTCATAGCCTCTACGGGTAGAGGACTAGTAGAGGATTGTACGCATGGCGTGTGTAAACCCTTCTATGCCATAGACTATGTCCACCACTATGTTCCCCTAGGAGGAGAGTTCTATGGCAGAGTTAGAGTATCCCTTGAGCCTAGTGGCTATCTAGGCTACAATCCTAAACTACTACTAGTAGCTTTAACTGGTCTTGCATGTGTTGAATGGAATGCGTATCGTGCAGGACTATGGCTTATCTACGCTTCACAACTACTTTCAAAGCTTCATAGCCTAGGTGAGCTAGAGTATAGCGTAGCTAGAGAACTTGAAGAGCTTGTGTCAAGTCTCGACCCGAACCCTACTCCTGGACAACTAGCAGTTCTACACTTAATGCTCTACCTGCGTGAACCTTGGAGTGAAAGGTATGTTATGGAGATTCCAGCACCAAGGTTCCTTGAATCCTACGTTGCTTTAACCTACGGCTTAGAGGAGGCTAGGAGGGGTTTTAGCCATAGACCTCCAGTAGAGCAGCAGTATGGTCAACTACTCTCAAAGCTACCAGGCCTCTTATCAAAGCTCTATAAGAGGCCGCTAGGAGGGCAACTACTAGTCTTCTCCTACAGCCACTTAGACCTCTCATGGCTATGGGATAGGCTTGAATCATCTCGTAGGCTTATTGAACAGTATGTTGTTGCTAGTAGGCTTAGAGAGATGTACCCTAGGCTACTATACGTTGTTGGGCCTAAGAGCTATGTTGAGGACCTAGAGTCTAGAGGTTTTGACACTAGCTGGGTTTGTAGGAGGATTGGTGGCGTATATGTTGAGGTAGACTTATGGTCTACTCCAGAAGACCTCTTAGTGCACAACATCCTTCTTGGTGAGGGTGATGTAGTGCTACTCCCCGACTGCTTTGGGTATCCAGCAAGCCTCCCTGACCTCCTATCAAAGCTTGGGGCAAGAATACTACTAATCTTCAAGGTTAAGTGGAATGATACTAGCATCTTCCCCTACCATACCTTCCGGTGGGAGGGGCTTCACGGAGGTATAGTCGTAGATGTACTTCATACAAGCTATCGTGAGAAGTGTACTCCTGCAAGCATAGACGAGTACTGGAGAACCTATAGGGAGTCCAGCATTACGGGATTCCACGCCTACAGCTACGCCTATGGTGATGGTGGACGACCTCCAACACCTGAGATGATGGAGGCTTTAGAGCTTAGTAGCAGGATTAAGAGCCTACCATCACTAAGCACTAACATCGAGGAGTACGTGTCAAGGCTCACTAGCTCCATGAACCACCTACCATCGTGGAAGGGTGAGATCTATCTTGAGAACCACCGTGGAGTCTACACGACCGATACAAGGATCAAGAACATGGTCTGGTGGAGCTACCATGCAGTTAACGGTCTTGCAGTACTCTCGGCTCTACTACGTAAGAAGCTTGTCAGCATCAATGATGTTAAGAGGCTTCTTAAGCTATGCTTCCACGATACTCTCTCCGGCACTTTATCGACCCATGCTAGGAGGGTAGAATACTCTGAAGCCTACAAGCTACTCTCATCACTTTACTCGAGAGCTCGTGGGTCTAAGGGGGTATTAAACCTACAGCCTTGGCCTAGACTCTACGAGCTTAGCTGGAGAATTGTTGGAGACACCTATGAGGCTAAGGCTATTAAGCTAGAGCCCCTAGCTGTAACTCCACTATCTAGATCCAAGTGGACAGTAACATCGATTAGAGTTGATGCTAGTAAGCCTAGCATCAAGCACCAACAGCTAGAGGTTGTAGCTGATAACGAGGGTATTCTCGTTAACTGGAGTGGCCATAGAATGCGTTTAGGCCTACTAGTAGCACCTGATAGACCATACGACTGGGATGCATGGAACCTTGACGAGTATACAGTTGAGAAGCTAGAAGCTGTAACCCCCTCAAGAGTAAGGCTCCTAAAATCTAGTCCAGGACTCCTACTAGGCTACGAAGGCTCGTGGGGCTGGTGCCGCGTATGCTTAAGAGTTAGAGGTGACGGGAGGGCCTTCACGCTAGTCTTGAACGGTGAGCTTAAACCCCATAGACTACTAGCGTTAGGTGTGAGTGTTGAAGGCCTACGGTTCACTAGCATTGAGAGGATGCAGCACTTCACACTAGTCTCTGACAGTGTTGTAGAGGAGCCTACTAGCCGTCCAGACTACGTTAAGCCTTTCAACCCATGGTTTAACGCTAGGACTAGTAGCTTAGAACTACTTGTAGCCTCAACAACAGCTAGATCCCTAATACCATTCCCTAATAGGATTGTTATACCAGTAGCGCGAAGCCCCAAATACCCTGATCCCAGTAGCTTACTTAGAGGCTTCACTTCAAAACTCGTCGTAGTACCTCATGAGGAGCCCTACTGGAGTAGTGAGGCTCACGCTATCGCTGAAGAGGAGCTACATCCACCAATCATGGTTGGTGTTGAGGAGGCTAAGCTGCCAGTGGAGATTAAGTGGAGTGGCCCTAAGCCTATCATAAGACTATGGCCTGAAGACACTCACACCCTTAGTGTTAGAGTGTATAATCAGTCTCCCGTACCAGTCCGCATAGACGTTAATGGTGCTAGAAGACTATGTAAGTGCTATGGTAGATGTGGTACTAGTGAGTGTAGGATCGCTGGCAACAGTGTTCTCGTGGATAGCTTCGACTTTGAGTGGCTTAAAGTAGAGTTTTAGCTGTGAGGCTTAAACCCGCCTTGAAGAACCGTAGCTGTAGAGCTGTAATAGCGTGTGTAGGTTCATGGCTTCGTGGCGACGACGCTCTAGGACTAGTAGTGTATGAGCTCCTTAAGGCTAGTGGTGTAGAGTGCCTAGTAGAGTGTGAGTATGGGCTAGAGAACTGTGTTCACAGGATTAAAGAGCTATCTCCAAGACTAGTTGTTATTGTGGATGCTATCTACTCTCCAGGCTTAAACCCTGGAGACCTAGTCCTAGCCCGCGCCGAGAGCATTGTAGAGGACTACATGCCCCACACTCACAGGCTTAGTGTAGACGTTATGGCACACTATGTCAGAGAGTCTATAGGCCCAGTAGACTTCATAGTTGTGGGCTTAGTGGCTGAAAGCACTAGTCTAGGTCTAGGGCTATCACGTAGAGTTAGGAGTAGACTTAAGCTACTGTTGAGAGTGCTGGAAGCCATCTACAAAACCTGTAATAGGAGTGGGCTAACAGGGTTACACCAAGCTTAAATTCCAAGGCTTACGCATAGCCCTAATACTGGTTGCCACGGCTAACCTGGTGTCGTTGATGCTATTAAGCCCTGTTGCCAACTACCTAGTACTATTAGCTGCGTCAGTAGTACTACTGGCTGGTTCATGGCCTATTAGAAGTATTAGGGTTAAGTCTATCATTAAGTCTATAGCCTTTACTGTCGCTGGTATAGCCATCTATGTTAGCCTTACTACAGGCTATGGGCTTTTAGCAGGATGCATAGCTGCTACATGTCTCCTAGCGTTATCAGCTGCTATAGCAGTTTATGGTGTTGAGTCTAGAAGAGTTGAGGGATTGGAGCAGGGTTTTGAGGGTGCTTTAGACCTACTCCTCCTACTATCACCACTAGTCTTAGCTTCTCCAAGCCTAGGCATCTTCATAGCCTTATGGATTATCGATGAGGTTTTAGCCTTCATGCTTGTATCAGCACCCTACTGGAGTAGAGGGGTAAGGGACTCGCTAAAGGCTGGCTACAAGCTATTAGTGATCTCCATGGCCACGTTCGACATCTCAGCCTTCACGATGATCTACGCTGTACTCGTATGCAATTGGTTTAGCCCTGTAGTTGCTCTCACTAGCCTCTTCCTAGATCCACTACCTAGAACACTCCCATGTCTTGGAGCATTATCTCTACCCCTACAGTTTATGCTCATCCTAGGCTTTCTATGTAAGATGGCTATAGTCCCACTACACTTCTGGCTTCCAGACGCCTATACTCTTGCCCCAAGCTCTGCATCTGCAGCTCTTGGCGGAGTTATGGCCTCTATGGGGGTTTACGGCCTCTACATGGTCCTCCTATACCTTAACCCCTACGTGCATCTACTTGTAGCTGTTTTAGCGTCAGTAAGCATCCTCTATGGCTTCGCCATGGCGTTATCGCAGGATGATGCTAAGAGGATGATTGCATTTACAAGCATAAGCACTATGGGGTTCTCGTCTCTAGCAGCCATGGTTGCAGCCTACTCAGCATCCCTCCTTGGGCTAGTAGCACTAATATCAGTCATACTGTATAATGCTGCATACAAGTCAACACTATTCCTAAGCTTAGGGCTTATTGAGGCTCAAGAGCATGGTAGAAGCCTAACACTACTTAGAGGTAGAGTTAGAGTTGCTAGACTCCAAGGGCTACTAGCTGTATCCTCTATGCTTAGCATTCCTGGGAGCATAGGCTTTACGTCTAAGGCTCTCGTAGTAGCATCTATAGCTGTATCCCCTCTTCCTCCATGCTATAAGATCCCGCTTCTCTGCATTATAGCCTCGTACCTAGCTTCAAGCGCTGTCATAGGGTTGAGGTTCTCTCGCCTCTATGGCTCACCGGGAACCATCACAGTCCACAAGGCTATGGAGGCTTCATCTATAAGTGTATCAGCGTTAAACATTGTTTACTCATTGATTGTAGCAGCTCTACTTGAGCCTATACTCGCTCTAGCTGTCATCCCGCTTACACTCCTACCACTACTAGTAGGCTTGAGCTCTGGGAGGTTGTAGTGCCTTGATACCCCCACTAGATGTTGGTTTGATGGTGTATGGTGCTAGCTTCATACTAGTCCTAGCTGGTGTTTGGAGGAGGCTTAAACCACTAATAATCGCTGGTGTTGTAGCCTCTACCACACCTATCCTACTCCTCCAGAACATTCCATTCCAAATCTATGTCGTTAGGCTAGTCTTTGCTGGTGTGGCATGCTTATCATCGATAGCAGTACTCTTATCTGATGTGGGGCTTTACTCTCGGATAGTCTATGCTATTGCATGCTTATCATCGATAGGCTTCATAGTGTTCGATGCTACTATGCTAGCTGTGGTCTTCTGGCTAGCTCTCGAAGCAACAGTCTATGCTATAGCCTTAAACTATACTGACGAGTCTAGGAAGAGCATGTATGCAATGGCTATACTATGTTCAGCTCCATCTGAGCTAGCTCTCTTCACACTATTAGCCTTCTCCTACACCCCTCTAGGAGTTCATGGTGTGCTTGAACCTCTATACATGGTTTCAATGCCTTCATGGGCTCTCGTGGTTGTAGTTGTGTGTTTATCCTCTAAGCTTGGACTACCACCATTTACTAAATGGGTTGCTGAAGTCTATCCTAGGCTTACACCAGAAGCATCCTCAGTACTTGCAGGCTTATCCTCCCTCATGCCAATACTAGTAATCTATGAGCTTCTATCACTACGGCCGCTAACCATTGCGGGTACTGCAGTCATAGCCTATCTTGCTACCGCTGGCCTCCTACTATCACTATACTCTTCGCTTAAGGCTATATCATCTGAGGAGTATGGTGTACTACTCGCCTACAGTAGTCTAGCATTCTACGGTCTAGCGTCAATAGCTCTAGCAGTATCACCCTACACTAGCCTTGAACCTGTACTTCTAGGTGTGTTAGCCCTATACAATTCCCCCACAAAAACTGGCCTCTTTCTCGAGTGGGGTAGGGTTCTGAGAGAATTTGGTGTAGCACGTGTTGATACTGCCATGGCCAGTGCTAGTAGGGCTACAAGCCTTCTAGTTGCTGGTCTTGCTGGTGCACCAGCAACACCAGGGCTTATAGCCAAGGTACTACTGGTCTACTGCCTGATAACTGTATCCCTTAAGAGCATTATATGGCTTCCACTACTAGCTGGTGTAGTAGCTTCAATGATACTCTCAATAGCGTATAGTATCCGTCTTAGTGGCGCCTATAGGGGCTCTACTAGCAAGCCTAGCCACACACCAATAGCGCTTACAGCTTACTCCCTACCATTCCTAGCTGTTGCCTCCTCCCTACTCCCATTAGCCTACTCACCACCATTATCAATAGCTCTACTAGCTGCATCACTACTACCATTAGCAGCTTACACTCCACCACTAAGAGCTAAGAGGAGAGTTCCGGTATGGGCTTCAGGGGTGAGATTATGGTAGACTTGTTCTCAGCCACATGGCTATCAAGGATAGCTAGTAGGGTTCTAAAAGCTACACAAGTCTTTAGGAAGCTTACAGCTATACTCCAAAGTCAGGTCTCAGGTATAGTTTACAGGTTGAGTAGGTGTGGTTTCAGCTTTGAGGAGAGAACCGCTAGAGCGTCTCAAGCAGCTGGAGAAGCTATTGATAGAGTTCAATCAAGCTTTCTTGAGCCATCGCTAGAAGCCTTCATAGCTGTAGGAGTTCTCTCACTCATAGCACTAATACTCCTAGTAGCCTTCATGGGGGCTGCTAAGCCTTGAGCATGCTCTTCCCGATCTTAGTAGGCTTGGTTGGCTTTATCCTAACCCTAGTATCACCAGTACTTGATGGTGTTGAGAGGAAGATTAAAGCTAGGATACACTCGAGGGTTGGACCACCTATACTGCAGACGGTCTACGACATAGTTAAGCTGTTTAGAAAAGAGGCTTTAGAGCCTAATGAGGGTCTACCAGGGCTTCTAGGCCTAGGGTTTCTAGGCTCACTGCTATGCTATGTTATTGCGTCGATATCCTTCTGTTATAGTATCCTAGGAGTCCAGGGGGTTATTGTGGGTGTTGTATTCCTAGCTTCTGCTACACCAGCGTTACTGCTAGCTGCTGTAAGCCCTAGGAACCCATTTGCAGCTTCTGGAGCCGTTAGGGAGGTACTACTAGCCTTAGTTAATGAGGTATCAGTTGTAGTGTTGTCAGCACTTATAGCATACGAGCTGTCAGCTAGCTTCAACCCACTACTCTACACTACGCTTCTGGCATGGTCTGCACTAGCCTGCTATTCTCTATCCTCAAGACTCCCCCTAGACCTAGCTGAGGCTGAACCAGAGCTTGCAAGTGGAGTATTCATAGAGGCTTCAGGGCCGTACATGGGTCTTGCACTAGGCTCAGTGCTTGCAAGGAGAGCAGCACTCAACATGCTCTTAGCGATAACGCTTATAGCTCCACTACCACTAGCGTTATGGGTTAAACTACTACTTCTACCCGTAGTGTTCGTAGCGGCATGGGTGGTAGAGGCTATTATTGCACCACTCATGGGTAGGAGTCGCGTAGACATAGCTGTTAAACCCCTATCCATAGCCTACACGGTCCTAGCAGTCGTAGCAGTAGCACTCATAGTCATGGGTGCATAGCTGTGAGGTTCTCTGGA
>CAZTPV010000130.1:0-4950 GCA_964615085.1 uncultured Desulfurococcales archaeon | reverse complement strand
CCACTAGACACTAAGTCTATGAGGGGCTTAGAGCCTAGGAGCTCTGCTGCTGTTAAAACGCTAACACCAAGCCTTTTAGAGGCCTCAAATACTTTGAGAGTCCTCTTCCTCCATAGTCTCTCTCTAAGCAGGTGATGGTCGTAGACCACTAGTTTAAGGCTACTACAGTTCTCAAGAATGTATACCATGTTGTTAACTGCTCTCTCAAGATTAATCCTGTTGAACATGTATGGGAATAGGTACGTTGGAGGCCCATCAGCAATGATGATGTCCGGTTTAAGCTCGACTATGGTGTAAGCGTAATCCTCTATTATTGGCCCCATTAGGTCGCTTGTATAGAGTATCCTGTATCCATGACACTCTATGAGGACTGGTGTAACCCACCCTGTCCTATCATACTCAATCCCGTGAAACCATGGGCCTAATAGTTTAAACCTTGCACCACAGCACTCAAATTCAACCTCATCGTTAAAGATGATAGTTGTATCCTCTACACTAATCGATTCCTTAACCCAAGGCCCTTTAGCCCACAGTCTAGCCAGCTTTTTAAACCAGTTACGACCCTTCTCAAGAAGCTCTCTCCTCCTCTCATCATAGTCTCCAAAACTCCTACTAAGGGCCTCTCTGAGATCGTCAACCGGATCTCTAAACTCCTCCTCTACGGGGCTTGTATACGGGTCTACTTGCCCTCCAAGACTCTCTAGGAGCTGCTCAAGGAAGAGCCTTGCTCTCCTCCACTGGCTCTCATTAATATACTTATTTGGGTTTTTCGCGATAATCGTCTTACCTTTATACAAGTTGTAGTCTAGATCAGGATCTCTTGGAAGCATGTGGTGATCATAATGATAGTGTGTTATGATAATACACTTAGCTTTTGCTGCAGCTCTACATATCTCTCTAGCACCAATACTTCGGAGAGCAGCTTTAAGCTCACTACTGATAGGGTAGCTTGGCTGCATGGCGGCAATGCCTGGATCTATGAGTGTGCACCTAACGAGAATACTTGATGATTTAGCTCCAAGACTATCAAACCATACTAGTCTTACGCCAGCCTGCTCCAGTAGTCTACACTCTTCACTACTACAGCTAAGTTCCCCCATAACTGGGTGTTCTAGGTGCACTGTGACTACCCATAGCTTATTGTTAATAAGCCTACAAGCCTTAATAGTATAAGTGGTTGATGATGAGGCCCGCATCGCTAGACCATGTAGGGGGTGACGACTCTTCTCTGCGGCTGATGCATTGCCTCAGCCTGGCAGGACCATATCATCGCCTTTGCTCAACTTGTGATCCACTCATCACCTCCAGCTATACTCTATGGAAAAACCGTAATATTGTGTTTTCATGCCTATAGAGTCTGGGGGTGTACCTAGTAGCCGTGCTACCTATAAGGATTGTACCGCCAAGACCCGAGCTTGTTTCAGCTCTTGCAGCCTTCACTATTGGGGGCTTAGTTTACGCAGCTACCCATGACCCAGCTGCTGGAGTTGTTTCAGCTATCCTCATAGCCATAATAGTAGCACCTATACTCATTGCCATGAGGGAGTTTACTCTACTCTCTGGATCAAGGAATCTAAGCCCAGAGGATGTACATCCACTTCTAGACTGGCTCGTCTATGCTGCTAGACTAGGTGGATGTAAGAGTAGCATAGCAATACTCTATGCTGTTAGAAGAGCTGCTGAAATACAGCTTGTCTACGTATCTAGCTCCAATATAGCTCTTGGTGCTGGTGAGGAGTATGGGTTAGCTGCTTCAATCCACCGAGCAGCATGGCAGGGGCGTCCAGTAGCTCTAGAGAGAAGTGGTGTAGTGTTCTTAGCTATACCAACACTGCTACTTGAGAGATTAGTATCGATGATTGAGAAGCGTAAGGCAATACCGATACTACGAGTTAGGAGTATTAGTGACGCTAAACTCGTATACTCAATGCTTAGAGAGCTTATGGCTGCTAGTAGGGGCTTGAAAGGCGTTCAACTAGCCTATCATAGCTATAAGCTGTTTACGAGACTAGTTCTTGAGGGTAGGCTAGCTATAGACTGGAGCATTGCTGAGAAACTTGAAAGGCTAATGCCTTTCGAACACTTCTGGGTTAAGAGTAAAGTTGTAAGGCAGGTTGAAGAGGAGTCGATAAGCATGTTAGAGTAGGGGATGGTGTTGCTACTTGAAGCCTTATAGCCTATTAAGCTTAGGCTTTATACTATCACTAATAGGTACACTACTCCTAGCTCTAACACCCCCTATAGCTCTTAAGAGTGTTACAAGCTTCATTAGCGGCTTTAGTCTCCCCTCAATCCTCTCCCTGATAATTGGTGTTGCAGCTCTAGTGATTTGTGGTACTGCAAGTCTCTTAGGAGGTCTAATTCTGAGGGGTATATCATGGGCGTTGCTAGCAAGGTCTTCTAGAGCGTACCTCCTTGGAGTAACATCTATAGTGATGTATGTAGCCTCAATAATCATATTCTTCCTAAACCCTCTAGCTGGGCTAAAACTGTTAGGAGGAGCCATCCTTGTTGAAGAGCTCACCCTATACTACTTGATTGCTACTAGCCAGTCTGCACCAGTACCTGTAAGGCTACTCATTATAGCACCCTCAATATTGCTATATGGGCTATTAACATTACTAGACTTGGTTACAGCAGCCCTATCCCTTATAGCAATACTGATCCTATACTCCTTCATACTCGCTACTTCAGCAGCATGCCTATTATATGGGGTGAGATATCAAAGTCTAGGCGAGGTGGCCTGAAGGGTTGAAGCAAGCTGAGAAACTAATACTAATAGTAGCCATCATAGTAGTTATAGCTTCAACAGTATCTTGTATTGCAGCACTACTCTCTCCACCTAAACCCATACTGCCATCTGCTCAGCAGCTAGCATCACTGATATCTGGTATACCCCCAGTAAGGCCCATACCACACATAGCTGTAGCATATATAAGGGGAACAATAGCTTACAGTGGCGATACCCTCCTAACACCTAGTGTAGGTGTTGAAGACTATATTAAGCTGCTCAAAGAACTAGCTAAATCACCCCAAGTTGAAGCTGTTGTCGTGGTTATTGATAGTCCTGGTGGTGATGCCTCGGCGAGCTATGCCCTCTACAAGGCTATGTGCTATTTAGCTAAGAGGAAGACAGTAGTAGTCTATACTCCTGGAACACTGACTTCAGGAGCCTATATGGCTGCTCTACCTGCTGAGAGGATTATAGCTAGTCCAACAGCCATCGTAGGCTCAATAGGTGTTGTAGCCTTCATACCTAAGATAGGTGGGCTCCTCTCTAAACTAGGTGTTAGAGTATACGTGCTACATGAGGGTAAGCTTAAAGCTGTTGGAAACCCCTTCACTGAAAACCTTACAGAGTCTGAGCGGAGAGTATTCATGAGCATAGTGAACTCAACATATAACCTATTCATAAGCCTTGTGAAGAAGCATAGACCTAACGTGTCAAGCATAGTGTTTAATAGTGCTCCATACCCAGCACTCAAAGCACTAAAGCTAGGACTTATAGATGGTATTGGAGGCCTTGAAGACGCTATATCAGTAGCTAGAAAGCTTGCAGGACTACCTTCAACAACGCCCGTCTACAACTATCGAGTCCATAAGCCGTTAATACAACAGTTACTAGGAGCTATAACGCTACGAGAAACCCTAACCAATATTAGGCTTACTAGTCCAAGAATACTATTAATCTGGCCTCCACCATGAAGTAGTTTAGATGGAGCTGTGATGACACGACGGTCTAGGGAGCGTAGTCTTAGCTATGACCGGAATTCTCCTTGCTGACTCGAAAGCTAAGCCTATTTAGCCCCCACCTCTGCTGGAAAGTGATGGTGCCTAGTCATGACTAAGGGTCTAGAGGACCTAGCTAGTATGGCGTCATCGATAGCCTCAAAGCTTACAAAAGCTATATCAAAGCCTGAGTCAAGGTACGAGCAAATGTTACAAGTTGAACTACACCAAATAGCAGCCATGGTTAACCATCTAGCAGAGATAGCTAGGAAGCTAGAGTGTGCCTCAAGGAGGAAGGAGATTAGGGGGAGAGTGGCTAATCCAGTCTCCTCCTGGATGGTTATAGAGGATGATGGTAGGACGATGATTGTTAGAGTAAAGCCTGCAACAGTAATAACGGTTAAGGATTCATCAATAATATTTGTTAGAGACCATGTGAGACTTGAAGCGTCGACAAGTATGGTTAAGCTGTGCAAGTGGAGGTACTGTAAGCAGGTTGACCTCTCTAAGCCTCAATCAGCTCTAGACTATCTACAACAATTAACGTACCTTGTTAGAGAAGTGTCTTGGTACGTGTCAAAGAGTATTGAGGGACTTAACGCAGCATTAAAGAAGGAGGCTCCTGAATGCCTAAGGATCTAAGGCTATGCAGAGAATCTACAAGTATACCAGCCTTTAAAGGAACATACATACTAGTATTTAGTATCGGCTCAACCTTAACCGTTAAGAGTAAGCGTAGATCATGGACTCTAGAGCCTGGAGTATATGCTTACGTGGGCTCAGCAGGCGGTCCTGGGGGTTTAAGGTCTAGACTTAGAAGACACTTATGCTCTAATGTAAAACGTGTATGGTGGCACATAGATAGGGTTACAGTGAGTGATGAGTATGAGCCGTTACTAGTCGTGTACTGTGTTGGTGATTGGGGTACTAGTGTTGAGCATTGCATATCTAGATGCTTATCTACGATGAAGGTGTTTAAGCCCATTCCAGGCTTTGGATGCTCAGATGATAGACTCTCACTAACACACTTATACCAGCTTCCCAGTAGTAGAGCGGCTCTATGCAACCTAGTTGTCTGCATGGTTAGGTGTTGTACTAGTTATACTAGTTTACTTCTTGGCTCAAGTAGCTAGAAAGTGCTACTAGCCCCTCACACTATTTCAAGTCTATTCATAACCCTAAGACTCTAGTTGGGGGTGCTAGCAAGCCATGAAGACTCGT
>CAZTPV010000129.1:0-5674 GCA_964615085.1 uncultured Desulfurococcales archaeon | reverse complement strand
ACTAGTAGTCTGGGTATCCGTTAGAAGTGGTTGACTATGAGGGGCACCCCTAAATATACATGAGGGCTATAGGCTTAAAACAGTGTTCGGAAACTATACCTGGTTTCTCCAGCATTCATGGTGTTGTGGCTTGTCTAGAGTTGTACGCTTTAGAGTTGAGTATTGTGACCCCTACCTAGGGTATACGCTAGACTCCTGGCTTAGAGAGGTTAGGGATATTCTTGAGGACGAGTATGCTGTTAAGATACTTGTTGAGGAGCCTAGGAGGAGGCTATCGTGTGGAGAGCTTGACCCTAAACTATACATGGAGGATGAGCTTATTCTTGAGGGTTTACCTGGCGAGGAGGGGTACCTTATAGAGGTGCTTAAACACCACCTTGATAGGCTACTAGGGTTGAAGGATCATCAGTAGTAACCGGCTCTCCACACTCTTTTTCGGCGACCCTCTTACTCATCACCAGTCTCTATGAGTGTGGAGGGTTACAGGCTTAACTCTTACCCCTTGAGACTCTCCTCTGCTGAGGTGCTTAGCGTTGGTGGCTAACGAGGAGGAGCTTGTAATGGAGCTTGTTAGGCTCCTAGCCTCTGAGAGGCAGAGTGTTTTTGATGGTTTTAGGAGGCTTGTCCACGGTGTTAAAGGGCTTAGTATTGGTAGGAAGTGGGCTGAGCTAGTAGCCCTAGCTATTGGTATTGCTAGGGGCTGTAGCTACTGTGTTGAGTACCATGCTCGTGAGGCTTTGAAGGCTGGTGCTTCTAGGGATGAGATTCTAGACGTTATCTCCGTGGCTTTAATGATGTGTGGTGGTCCAGCTCTACCAGCTGCAGCTGCTGCTCTAAGGGTTCTTAAGAGCTCTCCTAGAGGCTCTAAGTAGTGGTATTGATGATGCTACTACTAGTGGTGCTATTAGGTAGTTTGCTTTAAGCCCTAGAGACGCTACAATGGCTCCAGACGCTATAGAGCCTATCGATAAGCCTAAGCCTATAGCAGTGTTTAGCTGTCCTAATGCTGTTGCTTCAGATCCTGGCTCAGCTAATAGCACCGCTATAGTGCTCATAGACACTGATATGGCTGCCCAAGTAACTCCTGTAGCCACCAGGACTACTGGGACTACTCTTAGTGGTCCTAGAGCCCATGAGGCTAGTGTTAATGGTATAGCTGCGGCTCTAACGGCTACTGCTAGCTCTAGGAGCCTCCAGGGTGATAGGGTTATTGAGAGTCTTGGTGTAATGTTATAGGCTATGGTTGAGACTATAGTGTGTATCGATGATATCCAGTAGACTAGCTTGTCACTAACACCCATGGACTTCAAGAGTACTGGCAGCTGTGTGAAGAACATGCTCGACCCAGTGAAGAGCATGGCTATGCTTGCTAGGTAGGTGTTGAAGGGTGTTCTAAGCCTCCTAAACAGTGTTGGTGGGTTTGATAGTAGTGTGAAGGCTAGTTTAACCCTCTCAACAACACCAATGAATGGTCTTGGCCTAGGCCTAGCCGTTATAGCTCTCTCTAAGACTATTGGTGGATCTCTAACAGCTAGTGAGGAGGCTAAACTAGCTGTTGAAGCTAATAGTAGTAGGGGTATGGCTTGCCTAGCCTCTTTAATGAGTAGGCCAGCTGTTATAAGCCCTGTACACCATCCAAGACTACCACTAAAGCCTAGCCTAGCTATCGGCTTCTCTGGCTTCTCGTAGCCTACTAGTGGCCCATAGTCTACTGCTAGTGCTGTTAGGTTTGGGCCTACAAGGCCTCCAGCAACACCCATGAGGGCTGATGCTAGGAGTAGTAGTGCTAGGCTCTTAGAGCTCATAGATGCTACTGCTAGTAGTAGTGTTAGGCTCCCACTAGCTACTAGTGGCTTCCTACGAGCTATGGAGTCTGAGATCCTACCAGCAATAGGCGCTACTAGCACGTAGAGCATGTTTACTAGTAGCCCGGAGACTCCTACCCAGAAGCCTCCATAGCCTTGCGAGTAGACTAGGAGTGGTAGTGTGTAGGATGCTATTGAGGCTGTGTAGTTGTACGTGTAGGATGCTAGTAGTACTAGTAGGAATCTTAGCAGCTTATTCTTCATCTATGCCAGCCTAGCACCAGTGTTATCAGCTTCCACGCACTCAACTTTAACGCATCCCCAGCACTCCCTGAGGAGGCTTCCAACCCTCCTTGAAACCTCCTCCACGTAGTCTTCACGAGCTATCGCGAAGAGTGTTGGCCCTGCACCACTAATGTTGAAGCCTATGGCTCCAGACTCTAGTGCAACTCTCTTAGCATCCCAGTAGCATGGTATTAGAGTGCTTCTAGACTCTTCGACTGGTCCACCATACCTTGTAGCTTCTAGAGCTTTAACCCAGTCCCCAAGAGCCATGAACCCTACTAGCTGGCATGCAGCACCAAGCCACTCAACAACTCTTCTAAGCTCAATACTCCTAGGTAGGACTCTCCTAGCCTTAGCAGTCTTAGCCTCAGTCTCCCAGGGCTTACACGGCATGAAGAGCACTATCTTAACCTCTCCTGGAACCTCGACGCGTAGAACCCTCCTACCAGCATCTCTAACGACTACTAGGCCTCCAAGAAGGCTTGCAGCAACGTTATCGTAGTGGGGTTCACCAGCAGCTACAGCTTCACCAGCACCTGCAGCTGGTACAAGCTCCTCCTTAGAGGCTACACCTCCCAGTAGCTCGTTTAGAGCATAGACTGTAGCAGCTGCTGTAGCACCACTACTACCAAGACCATAGCCTACTGGAACACCTTTAAACACTCTAATCCTAACGTGTAGTGGCTCACCAAAATCTCTTAGAAACGCTATAGCTGCATGGTAAGCAGTATTCCTCTCACCACTAGGGACGCTAGGGTCAGACTCAACCTCAACCCTCATAACACCCTGAGAGACTAGCTCAACTACGACGCGGTCATAGGCGTATGATACAGCTATGCCACCAACATCGAATAGGGGGCCTATGTTAGCTATACTAGCAGGAGCTTGAACCTCAACACCACGAGCCAAGAGCTTCAACCCCCTAGGTTTAGGGTCTAGGTCAGGGCCTCTCAAGCCTACAACCTAATAACGGTTTACCCTGCTCCCTTGAGGGCTCGGTGACGCCCCCAAGGATCATCACTTAGTCGGCTCCGCGGTTTCACCTCACCGCCCCACCTACCTAGCCTCATGTGGCCTGCGGCTTTTTAGGCTAGATGATGACCCTATCCTAGCTCTATTGTGGGGAGCTATAGGCTTTGACAACCGTACTACATAAGCTAGAGTCTCTAGCTAGGAGCTATGCTATTGAGGCTGTTAGAGCTGATAAGGAGGGTAGGTATGAGGATGCTATAAGAAACTATCGTAGAGCTGTCGAAGTGCTACAGAAGATGGTTAGACTATACCCACACCACCCACTAGCAAGAATCTATGCTGAGATGGCTGCAAACTATGAGAGGAGGGCTAGACAGCTAGAGGAGATGATGCTAACAGTCTCTCCAGTACCTCAGGGGCATCAGGGGTCTGGTGCTGAGGACTGGATACTAACAGTTAAGCCTAGTGTAACCTTCAGCGATATAGCTGATTTAGAGCAGGCTAAGAGGGCTATAAGGGAGGCTATAGTCTATCCCGTGAAGAGGCCAGACCTATTCCCTCTAGGATGGCCTAGAGGGATACTACTCTTTGGCCCACCAGGATGCGGTAAGACTATGCTAGCTGCTGCAGTAGCAAACGAGATTGATGGAGTATTCTTCAACGTTGACGCTGCAAGCATAATGTCTAAGTGGCTTGGCGAGGCAGAGAAGAAGGTCAAAACACTATTCAGTAAGGCTCGTGAAGTAGCTCGTAAGGGTAAACCAGCAATAATATTCATAGACGAGATAGACGCACTACTAGGAGTCTATGAGAGTGAAGTTGGTGGGGAGGTTAGAGTTAGAAACCAGTTCCTCAAGGAGATGGATGGGCTCCAAGACAAGAGCATGAAGCTACACGTATACGTTATAGGGGCTACGAATAAGCCTTGGAGACTAGACGAGCCCTTCATAAGGAGGTTCCAGAAGAGGATATACATACCACCACCAGACTACAGGGCTAGACTAGAACTATTCAAACACTATACGAGAAACCTAAAGCTAGCAGACGACGTAGACCTAGAGGAGCTTGCAAGAATAACTGAAGGCTATAGCTCAAGTGACATCAAGGACATAATCATGGAGGCCCACCTTAGAACCGTTAGAGAGTTGTTTGAGGAGAGGGGTGGCGTAGGAGAACCTAGACCAATAACCATGCAGGACTTCATAGAGGCTATAAGAGCTAGGAAGCCAAGCATAACCCGAGAAATGGTTCAAGCGTACGAGGAGTGGTATAAGAGGTTTGGAGCAGTATAGGCTGGGGAAGAGTAGTAGGGGAATAAAAACATGAGCCTCTTAACCCACCCCTAAGTGAGGCTACTCACCTCCTCTCATAAAGCCCTACTAGTGTTGCATAGCCTATCACATAGTCCTTAATCTCCTTCAGCACCTCATCAGCTCTAGCTCCAGGCTTAATCTTAGGCTCAACTGAGAGAGCGTGTAGTGCAAACACATAGTGGTGTACTCCATGGCCAACTGGTGGGCAGGGGCCACCATACCCTATGTAGCCAAAGTCGTTCACACCCTGAACGCCAACACCTTCAACAACAGGCTCGTCTCTAGGTACTCCTTCAGGTATGCTGTTTAGGGTTCCAGGTATATTGTAGAGAACCCAGTGTATGAATGTACCTAGAGGTGCGTCTGGATCATAGACTATTAGGACGAAGCTCTTTGTACCCTCTGGCGCATCTTTCCATACGAGTGGTGGTGAGATATTCTCTCCATCACAAGTATACTTTACTGGTATCATCTCCTCATTCTTGAAGGCAGGCGACTCTAGTGTGAACTCTACCCCCTGCTTTATTAGATACTCCTTCCTCCTACGACGGAAGAGCATGGCTTGAGGACACCAGTATGAGTACCATAGGAGGACAAGGGTATAGGGTCACTATTATAGTAATCGGTTATAGGAGATTCTGCTACCCCCTACCCTCGATCGGGGTTTAAAACCCGGGTGGAGGGGTGGGGTTGGAGCCTAGTTGTAGGCTAGGTGGCAGCTTCTACTAGTACCACACAGGCTTAGGCGTAGTAGGCGTTCAAGGAGCTGTGGTAATGGGATTCCAAGCCGCTTTGAGACCATGGTTAGGGCTTCATACTCCTCGTCGCTCAAGGCTATGCTCACTGTTCTCAGCTTGGGTATGTTCATCGAGTTCACCCCTCCAGCTTGATGTTTAGCCTACTACTCTGCTACTGTACCTCCTACCTGCATCTAGCATGGATACTACTAGAAAACTACTCAGCTACAACGCCTGTCAGGTAATCCTCTTTGGAGGGGTTTTAAGCTAGGTATCACCTGGTAATACTGCTAGTACCACCATGTGTCTAGGAAGGTGTGCTCATTAACGTATTGTCCTAGCTGTCTTGCTCTACACACTTCAATGAATACACAGCGGTTGTTGTTGCATAGGGGGTGTTGTGGAGGACACTTATCGCATAATGGTTTACCGTAGAGGCAGAAGCTTCTACCCATACTCCATAGGGCATCGTCTAGTGTGAAGTCGTCTACTCCAGCCATGGATGATACTATGTGCCATGCCTCTCTAACACTCATTCTCACAAGTACGTCCTCCCAAGCAC
>CAZTPV010000128.1:0-8134 GCA_964615085.1 uncultured Desulfurococcales archaeon | reverse complement strand
CGTTTACAGATTCTCCTGGTGGTGGAGGTCTTCTATCCACCACTATGTCAACCATAATGGTTCCTACAACCATAACTTTACGCAATATTAGCCCAGAGTTGTGTGAAAAGAATACT
This sequence comes from uncultured Desulfurococcales archaeon, assembly GCA_964615085.1. Lineage (GTDB taxonomy): Archaea > Thermoproteota > Thermoprotei_A > Sulfolobales > Pyrodictiaceae > CAZTPV01. The sequence continues at coordinate 8,018 of CAZTPV010000128.1, read as the reverse complement.
ACTACACCCTATTGATTAGCCTTTTGGTTCTACCTCTCTAGCCTCCAGCCTCAATTTCTCCAAGTACTTTGAGAGTAGTGCTTCAACGATGACTCTAACTGTTTCTGGTGTTGATTGTATAATTTCTCTCGGTATATGTGATAGAAGAGTTTTGAGGTAACTAAATTCTATAGGTATTTCGTTAACTATGTGCCAGAAGTAGTAGTCAAAGTACTCCTTGTCGATATTAATGGATGTTGACACGTTTAACACATTTAGATTGTATTTCTCAAGTAGCTTTAGTAGTCTTGATTTAACTTTATCCTCAACTATGTTCGGTTGAATGAGGAGCTCATCTAGTTTGAGATTAGGTATTATTCTCGGTACTTCCCTTCTGAAATCCTCTATAACGTCGTCTATGATTGCACCGGCTGATAGAACTCCCATGCTCCTCCATAGAGACTGTAAAAACGATGTAACATCATTTACACTAATTTTAATACTGTTAAGTGTTATCGTGATAGGTATCCTCTCTGAAGTGTAAGCTTGAGCTTCGGTGTTTATTATCATGGTTAGAGGTTTAGTGTATACATATACAACACCCACTTCAACATACTTCTTTATTTTCTCTCCACCAATGCTTTCAACGTGATAGCTTGCTCGTGGAGCTGCAGGTAGTACCTCCCTTATTATTAGTGCGTGAGTTGCCGGGTCATACGTGTATATTATTGGTGCTAACCAATCAAATGTCTCGATTACAGCACCTGCTTTCAGCTTAAATATTGAGTCCAGTTCAACGTAGTCCTGATGCTTTTCGTATAATCCCCAAGCTCTCTCTATAAGTTCGTGCCTAGTACGCTTAATCATCGATGAAGCTTTAACATTAACTACGTAACTCATGGCTAGCTTCTCCTCTTAAACTCCTTAATCCATGCCTCAGCTCTTGGTATAATGTCTTGTGAGCCTTCAAGCTCCCACTCAACACCTTTAATACAGAAGTAGCTTGAACCTACAGCTATACATCGCGTAACAGTATCATAGTATAGAGGTTTTATCCCCTTGTCTATAGCGAGGAACTCTATGAATGATAGGAATGGTTTAAGTGGTGCCTTCTCTATCTTCTGGCTCTTAAATCTTGATGATAACGCTTTAACTTCACGGACAACCTCGTCTACGACCTTGGAGCTAACCTCTAGCATAGCCTTTTTAACTATGCCCTCAAGAGTCTCATAGACTAGTTCTATCTTGCCAACCTCCTTAAGGAAGAGTTTTCGCTCTCTCCTAGCACTCACTGATACTAGACTCTCATAGCCGATATTGAGTAAGGCTTTCCTAACGCTTTCTAAGCTTCCCCCACGATAGATCTCAGCTACGGGTTCACCAGCAACACTAACTCGCCATGTTGTTATTACTAAAGTTCCACGAGCTTTAGGGTATTCAAGAACAACGTTATTGCTTGAGATTACTGCCTCTCCTCTAGCAGGTATTATTACCTCTATGGCTGTAGAGGGTATCATGTAGCTCAACAAGTTCACCAAGTTAACTTACAGCTTACCTACAGAGAAAAGGCTTACTATTTTCAAGTCTGAGAATAGTTATGTCCTGGAGACTGTAGGGATGATTATCATATGATGCTAGGTGATTGTAGCTTAGAAGAGATATATAATAAGGTCAAGTCGAGAGTTCATGTTAGTGAAGAAGGGATCCCACATGTAGAACCTAGTGAGGAGCTTGAGGAGCTCAAAGAGTGCGTAATAAGCTTAACTGTTGGTGGTGAGCTCAAGAAAATAGTATCCGAGTTAGAGGAGGTAAAGAAGAGTGTAGAGAGACTTGTAAGCATACTAAACCTTAAAGGCTTCACCTATCCTAGAGAGTTTAGCAGTTTTATCAACGACCCTATGCACCATTTAAAAAAGAAGCTTTTTAACTACGTATACGACCTCATCCGGGGTAAGATCAGCTTAGAAGAGTTTACAAGAAGAGCTTCAGCAGCAGTAAGGACTAGTGTTAGGACTAACATGAGGACAGCATACCAGATTTGGGGTATAACAAGCATAATGGCTATACTAGCTGAAAAAGGATTTACACTCTCCTATCCAGAGCATGGATTCATAAACTTTGATAGATCAGGAAAACAGAGACTAGGAATAATACCTCCAAACGCCATACTCTTTAGCTTTAAGAAGGGGTTCATAAGCATCTTCCATGAAGCTCCTAGACCCATAGCATGGGAAGATACTAGTGATCTTAAGCGTATTTGGAAGCTTTACACGGCTCTAAGGCCAGATGTAATGGTTTATGGTGGTGCAGTCTTCAATATAGTTAACCTCGATAGTGACCCACCTATAGCTAGGCCAGACGTCATAATAGAGTTTAAGGAGCTTAACGACTGGTATGAGAGGGTTAGGGACTTGAGAGGGTATTTCAGGAAGCCGTTGACAGCTGAAGAGTGGCGCAGTAAGTGGCTTGAAGGACTCTTTGAAGGTCTAGCTGACATTATGGGTATTAGTAGAGTTGAGGCTAAGGAGAGAGTCGAGGAGGCTAAACCACTGAGAATACGTGAATATCAGCTCATAAGGCTATACAAGAAAACATACAAGCCTAAGAAAACTATCCTAGTGAGTAGGTGTAAACTACCGTCAACGGTTAAGAAGGAGCTTGAAGAAGCGGGCATTACCGTTTACGATAATATTGGTTTTAACGCAAGAGCATTAGAGCCTGTAGCTAAGCAGCTAGAGGATATTGCTAAGTTTAGCGGTAGTAATGTTAAACTAGTGATCTCACCAGAAACTGCAGAGTTACTCGCAAGAGCTATAGATGTTTTAGGGCTTGCAAACCCAGACACCATTATACGTAAAGCACTAGAGAGGATGCTCAACCATGATTGAGAAAAACATGCTTATAAACCTACTAAGCAGTATTTGCAGTAAAGCAAATATTGAAGATCAATCAGCAGAGTGTACTGTACTCTCATGCGTTGTGAACAACGATATCTTCTTAATAGCTTTTGCCTCATGGCAGGATAAACCATATGCTAAAGTAGTGCCTTTAGAAGCTCTAGTAGGCTACTCTAAAACTTGTGTAAATGTATTCTACTCCCCCTGGGGGCTTTACGTGTTTTCCGAGGACCTTAAGAACCTTATAGAGAAGATTAAAAATAAGATTAGGAAGCTTAAGAACCTTAACTTAAGCTTCGATCTCAGCTAGTAAGCTCTGGATTTCGGGACTTAGATTTGGAATCGATTTTAGCACATTTATTACTCCTCTGAAGCTTATCTTCATACTTTTCTTGGCTTCTCTTAGAACATTAATAAGCTCCTTAACTCCCTGTTCTCGAATCTTAATATCTCTCAGCGTAGGCTTCGTGTTTAATTGTTTACCACACATTGGGCATACTCCACCGTACTGATTTGCAAGCTCACTAGGTGTAGGAACTCCATAACTATTCTGACCTACTCTCACAAAAACGAAGAGTATGTAGCCACACCTACTACAGCGATACACAACCGGCAAGACCTGCTCCCATGCCTCCTTACATCTATCTTAGCCTAGAGAAGCCTACTAGCCTACATTAACAGGTGTTGAGGCTTCTCCATACACTCTAAATACGCTAGTGGAGGCAATAGTATGAGGAGAGGATGTGTGATTTGACTTACTCTCTACTCCTGAGTACCTGTGTGGAAGGTAGTACACCCCCCACCCTCAACTGAAAATAATAAGGTTTTCCTGAAAATGTTTAGTATATCGCTACTGCTGGCTTACCTTCCTTAGCTCATCTTCAACGAGCTTTCTAGCAAGCATGGGATCTGCTCGGCCTCGTGTATACTTCATAACCATTCCCACAAGGAAGTTTATTGCCTTAGGCTTCCTTAACGCATCCTCAACAGCTTTAGGGTAGTCTTTAAACACCTTCCTAACTATGGATCTTAACTGCTCCTCGTCTGAAAGCTTATGGATTCCAAGCTTCTTCACTAGCTCCTCTGGGTCTACGCCCCTTCTAGCTAATGCTTCTGTAAGTTCTTTAGCTTGACGTAGACTTATTACACCATTGTCAACTAGCTGGAGTAGTTTAGCCACTTTCTCCGGGGTTACAGTCTCGTAGAGTGCCTCAATACCCTTCTCTGGTGGGAGCCAGCCTAGAAGATCGTTAACTATGTAATTTGCTGCTCTTATCGGGTCTCCTTTATAAGCTTTCACTACATCCTCATAGAAGTCTGCTAGCTTCTTTCTTGATACAAGTATACGTGCAAGTTTTGGATGTAGCTTATAAGCTTCAATAAACCTTTTAATTCTTTGATCTGGCAGTTCTGGAAGCGTTCTTCGTAGCTTCTCAACAAGCTCTTTGGGTATGGGGATAGGAGGCAGATTAGGGTCTGGCATATACCTGTAATCCTCCTCGTACTCCTTAACTCTTGCAGGTATTGTCACCTTTCTTACAGAATCCCAGTGTCTTGTCTCTCTCTTCACTTTCTTACCCTGCTGTAAAAGTGTTAACTGACGAATTATCTCATAGGCTAACGCTCTTCTAACCTCACTTATACTACCTATGTTCTTAACTTCAACACGTTCACCACCACGAATACTTATATTAGCATCAACTCTGAAAGCACCCTCTAAGCTAGTATTGCAGATGTCTAAATGCTCAAGAATACTCCTTAGCTTTTCAAGGAACGCCTCGGCCTCCTCAGGAGATGACATGTCGGGCTCAGTAACTATTTCTAATAGTGCAACACCACTACGATTATAGTCGACGAGGACATAGGGGCTTGTTAGTGGAGAGCCGTAGGGGTATACAAGACGGCCAGGATCTTCCTCGATATTTATCCTCTTGATACGAATATGTTTCTCAACACCATTAACCTCTATGATAACCTCTCCACCACGACATATAGGCTCGAGGTATTGAGTTATCTGATAGTTCTTGGGTAAATCAGGATAAAAGTAATGCTTTCTATCAAACCTTAGGATACTCGCTACTTTACCATTTAAGGCTAGACATAGCTGTATGGCCTTTTCCACTGCAGCCTTATTGGTTACTGGAAGTGAGCCCGGAAGGCCTAAGCATACTGGACACACGTGAGTGTTTGGAGGAGCATGACGGTAGTCTGCACTACAGCTACAGAACAGCTTTGATCTGAGGCTTGTTATTTGAACATGTACTTCAAGACCTATCTTAACACCAATCTCACTGTAGTTTATAGCTTGCATAGTCGCATCCATGCCTCAGAAACTACTCATAGCATGCATGAGATAAATAAGTGTTGATGGTGTAGGTCAGCACTCAAGACCCTCTGCATTACTTGAGGCTTGGAAGGCGCGGGTTCATCACCCAGTTTCTACCTCCTCCATAACCTTCTTAACTTTTTCTAAGAACTTAGACACGTCGACTATGTATCTCTCGTGAATCCCTTCGCCCACAATACGATCCCCTAAAAAGGCTTTAACACTAAATATCAGCCTCCTACCATCCACCTTCTCCAATATAGCTTCAACTTTCACCTTTGCTCCTAAGGGTACTGGTAGTTTATGTCTTACATCCACGGGTGTGCCAACTGTTGTCATGCCTTTAGGTAGGTACTTTTCAACGCAGATCATTGCTGTATGCTCCATAAATGCTATCATAGCTGGTGTGGCAAGAACTTTCAGGCTACCACTACCTATATGCTTTGCTGTATGCTGTTCCTCTACAGTGTAAGTGTTAACGCATTTAAGCCCTCCTTTAAGATTTAAACTCAAAACCCCTCACCCACTATGGGCCCTACGTCTGGTACTCCTTGCCTCTTCCCTTTGCCCGCCTCTTCTAAGAGCTTCTCCGGCATGTATAGTAGGTTGTAAAGGTTTTCAGCATGTTTTCGCGCTCTATCAACAGCTATCCTGTATAGTTCTCTTTCACTAGTTGCTTCATCCTCATGAACTGTTACATCTATGATGTGCTTCCCTAGCTTCAACTGAACGTACTGAATAGCTAAACTGTACACCAAATACGTAATCTTATCAGTTAAGCTTGAGCCAACCCAGCCAAAAACCATCCCAGCATCACAGTCATATTTCCTCATAATATTGAGTATTTCCACAGGTATATCCTTTAGGCCTGGTACTGTTGAGCGATAAATCTCTATCTGGGGATTGAGTTGAGTTAAAACCTCAATTGCGTACCTGGCCATATCAACTCTAGAGAAAGTCGTATCTACAATACATATCCTCAAGACTGAAGCACCAAGAGGGTATAAAGCTGCTCCTTATCAATAAGCTTAGCTGGAACTAAAGCTATTGATGACTCTCTTCCAGCTTTAACCTTGAATTTCCTAGGAGAAACTACATAGATCATTGATGTCTTAGGGTTGTAGAAGAGTATTACCTCAACTCTCTTAGGCTCTACCGCAATTATAGACTCAGGCTCACCAAGTGGTAGACTTGCAAAGAATATTCTTGAGGGAAGCTTCTCAAGCAATAAATCAACCTGCTTCCTAGCATTATCACTTAAAATTACCACTCTACGAACATTTAGTGTTACGTAAGCCCTTATGGTCCTTGCATAACGTAGTCTAAGCACTCTTAGTCACCACATAATAACATGATAATGGAGATAATACTACTAGCCTATAAGAGGTTAAACTCTATTACAGTAGTCTAAGGATTAGAGAAGCGAAAAACATGGTGATGATGATGAGAGGGTAGGTTGCCGATGAAAGTGAGGATGGGCATGTAGCTGAGAAAAGTTTAGGAAGTTAAAAAACAATCTATTTAGTTCTACTCATTCTAATTTATTTTGGTTTACTTCGCTATTTTCCTGTATAGCAGGAATGATGCTACTGCAGCAATTATTACCGCCACGATGGCTATAGCTAGCCCTACTATCGCCCATTGTGAAGCACTGCTAGCAAGGTTGCTGGCTGCAGTAACTTTACTGCTTAACTGCTTTAGTTGTGCAACTGCTGATTGTAGGCTTGAAACTGTTGACTGTAGATTTGATAGTGCTGAAAGGGCGCCCTTTAGTGTGTCAACATCACTCTTTATGCTTGATAGCTCTTGTTCAAGCTTTGAGACTCTGCTAGCTAGGTCACTAATCTTCGTGTCTACATAGCTTTTGTCGGCTTTAGCCTCTACACTACTCTTTATACTACTTAGCTCTGTTGATAGGCTAGAGACCTCTGACTTGACCCCAGCTAGATCGCTTGCAACATCACTGATCTTAGATTCTAGGGTGTCTAGTCTCGATGACATGTCTGAAAGCGCTGACTTTAGAGTTGCAATCTTAGACTCTAAATCACTAATGCTCTTCTTTAGATCACTTATCGTTGACTGTATTCCAGAGACACTTGAAGATGCTGTTTTCACCTTGGACTCTAGTGATGCTATCTTGTCCTTAAGCTCTGATATGCTGGCTGTTATCGATGATAGGCTTGACTGTAGGCTCGATATAGTTGATTTTAGTGATGAGATTGTTGACTTTAAGCTATCAACTGTTGTTGAGAGGGATGATAGCTTATCGCTTAAACTACTTACCTCACTAGTTATTGTTGAAATCTTGTCGGATAGACTGCTAACTTTATCAGATAAACTACTATAGCTCTTTTCTAGCGATGATAAGCTCTTACTTAACGCTGTAATGTTTTCTTCAAGCCTCTTAATCATTGTTGTGAAGCTTGTGAGCACAACGTTTACTGTAACCGTTCCAGTAGCTGGTACTGTTACTGTCTTCTTGACCGTCACATAGTTTGGCTTATAGAACTCTAGTGTGTATACACCCTTACTAACATGTAGTACGAATTTGCCGGATGTATCAGTATACGTTGATACACCAGTATTGAGGATAGTAACCTTTACGTCAGCTAATGGAGCTCCTGTCTCATCCACTACGGTTCCAGTTATTACTGCTAGTGCTGCTATACTGAATGTAAGGGTCTTCACCTCGTTAGAGGCTGTATCAATAACCTTGAGTGTATATGTTCCGTAGACCCATTTTCCTGTTGGTATAGTGTCTGGGATCTTTACTGTTTCCTTGAAGCTTCCATCACTAGCTGCCGTAACGTAGTCGA
>CAZTPV010000127.1:0-6727 GCA_964615085.1 uncultured Desulfurococcales archaeon | reverse complement strand
AGCAGACACTAGTAAGCACCTCTCAGACCTAGTAGCTGTAATGTGAGAAAGGAGCGAGGTAATAAACTATGCAGCGACAAGAACCAAGGAGCACTGGTCGTAAACCTTATACCACTCGTTACGTTAAGGTGAAATCAACGATGATGTTTACTTGTCAGCGATGCGGTAAATGCTGTTCTACAGGACCCAACGTAGCTTTAACAGTACACGATGTTATTAGGTTATCTCTCTTCCTACGTATAGACCCATGGAGCTTTATAGAGAACTACACTAATGTCATCATAGGAGACATCATACCATTTATAGTGTTGAAGAGTACTAATGGTGTTTGCCCCCTACTTGAGAGGAAAGTTAACGGAGAACCAGTATGTGTAGTCTATCCTGCACGACCCCTACGATGCCGCCTATACCCATTAATTATTGAAGGTGGAGGAGTATATGCTGATAAGGAGTGTCCAGGACTTGGTAGCGGTAATGAGAAGAGAGTTCCCCAACAATTAATATTACAGTATAACCTTGAACGCTACGAAACCTACAGGAGGCTCCTAGACTTAGTACTTGTTGAAGGTTTTGAGCCTTTAGATGCTCTTAGAACATTAATTGAGGAGAAGCTTAGAGAAGCTCTAAGGGGAGCTAAATGGGCTAACCTCGATTATATTGAGTCGCTGGGATCTCTATGACAATCATAGTGTATACGATAGGTCATAGTACTAGAGGCCTCTATGAGTTCATAGAACTGGCGAGAAAATATGATATTAGGGTTATTGTTGACGTGCGCAGATGGCCTACAAGTAGGAAGTTCCCATGGTTTTCTAGAAGCATCTTGGAAGTCGCTTTAGAGGTCAATGGGATACATTACGTATGGCTTGGAAGAGATCTAGGGGGTTATAGGCCTGGCGGCTATGTAAACTATATGTCGACTTCCGAGTTCTGTAAAGGTTTAAAGGCATTGATTGGATTGATAGAATGTTGTCATGGCCGTACAGCGTTGATGTGCCGTGAGAGATTATGGTTTAAGTGTCATAGAAGATTTATTTCACATGCGTTAGCCTGCCTAGGCTACAAAATCATACATATAATTGACGTTGATAGGATACAGGAGCATAAGCTTAAGGAGGAGTACTGTACTATACCATGCATTATGGGTATGAGGAGACGCTTTAGGGCTGAATAACATGATGACTGTACCCTCGGCCGACTCTTCACCTAGTATAGCGCTAAGGCTAAGTAGCTGTAGGACTAACACCATAGTCTATTGAGGTGAGCCATGGTGGGAGAATACGCAGGATTAGTGCTTGTTCAGCCAGGTGGAGGTGTAGGATACACAATATATCACGTAAAAAGGGTATTGTATCACGCTAAGTCAAAGTATCAGGACATTATGGTGGCTGAGATCGAAGGATTAGGCAAAAGTCTCATACTTGATGGCCTACTTCAAAGTAGTGAAATCGATGAATACGTTTACCATGAGGCTCTTGTACACCCAGCAATGATAGTACACGAGAACCCTGAGAGAGTACTCATCTTAGGGGGAGGTGAAGGAGCAACTTTACGCGAAGTACTTAAGCATGCCACAGTTAAAGAGGCTGTAATGGTTGACATTGATGAACAAGTCATAAACGTCTCTAAGAAGTACTTAGAGGAATGGCATCAAGGATGCTTTAATGATCCTAGAGCCCGCATAGTGATTATGGACGGTTTTGAATATGTTGAAGAGGCCTTAAAGGGAGGAGAGAAGTATGATATCGTAATAATGGATTTGACTGACCCCTACGGATCTGAAATAGCTCGTAGACTATACTCGGAAGCGTTCTTCCAAAAGCTTAAAAAGCTCGTTGATGACGGCATTGTAGTAACACAAGCGGGGTCAAGTTTCTTCTATCCCGATGCATACATGATGGTTGTAAACGCTGCTAAGAAGGTGTTCCGATACGTTAACGAGTACGGCGTCTTTGTTCCTAGCTTTGCTTATGTAAATAACTTTGTCGCTAGCTCTGATAAGTATAAGTTGGACTCTATTGATCCGGCAGAGGTTGATAAGAGGCTTAGGATTAGGGGAGTTAAGACGAGATTCTATGATGGTAAGAAGCACATCGCTATGGTTTACATGGGTAGAGAGCCTAGCAGGTGTAAAACATAATAGACTCTAGAGTTTAGCCTACTCAGCTTAGTACACTCCTAAGCCTGGGAGGGAGAAAGTATAGTTTGACTGAATATGAGGTGGTTTTAGAGGGGGCTGGCAGAAGAGTACTAATGCTAGGTAATGTAGCCTATGCTAGAGGCTTCCTTGAAGCTGGAGTAGACTTTGCTGCCGGATATCCTGGAACACCCTCAACAGAAGTTATAGAGGCTTTAGCCTACGCCTCAAAAGCTCTTGGCTCACCCTACGTAGAATGGAGCGTTAACGAGAAAATAGCTCTTGAAGCTGCTCTTGGCGCAGCCTTGGCTGGCGCAAAAGCTGTAGCTGTCATGAAGCATGTGGGTTTAAATGTAGCTGCAGACCCCTTGTTTAGCTCAGCTTACACGGGTGTTAGAGGAGGATTAGTGGTATTAACTGCTGATGATCCTTGGATGTGGAGCAGTCAGAATGAGCAAGACAATAGGTGGTATGGCCTTCACGCCTACATACCTGTTATTGAACCTTTAACACCATCGCAGACTAAGGAGGCTGCAAGATTAGCACTAGAGCTTAGTTCCAAGTATAAAACACCATTCATACTTCGATCTGTAACTAGACTTTCACACTCACGAGCCCTAATAACTACTGGAAAGCTTCAAGTAAAGGCGAGAACGTATAAGTTTAAGCGTGACCCAGAATCAATGACTCTAATACCATCTAATGCGAGGAAACTTAAGATTAGACTTGTAAGTCGATGGGAACAGCTACGTGAAGAGCTCGGAGATGTTAAACTTAATGATCTAGACAAGGAAGCTTCAAGGCTATGCATTCTAGGTGTTGGCAGAGGCTACTCCTATGCTCTTGACGCTCTAAAAATGCTTAAAGACATAGAAGCAACAGTTTATGGTCTCGCTACAAGCGTTCCCCTACCAGTAAAACTCTCTAAGCTACTGACAGACTGCAAACAAGTTATCGTTGTTGAAGAGGGGGATCCTGTTGTAGAGACTCAACTCAAAGCCCTAGCCTTCGACAAAGGTCTAGACGTTAATGTTGAAGGGTATAAACTGAGGAAACCCTATGGAGAACTAGACGTGAATACTGTTGCTGAAATGATACTTAAAGCTATTGGAAAAGCTACTAGCACTCTCTCCAGCAGTATCACTGTCGATACCACTACTCTACCGCCACGACCACCCATGTTTTGTCCAGGATGCCCACATCGCTTCTTCTTTACTGCGTTAAAAAGAGTGCTTAGGAGACTAAAACTTGACGTAATAGTTTCAGGGGATATAGGCTGTTATAGTCTTGGTGTGTTACCACCCTTTAACCTCCAAGACACGATAATCGATATGGGAGCTAGTATAGGAGCGGGAGAGGGCTTTACACATACAACTAGACATGTTGTTATAGCTGTAATAGGTGACTCAACATTCTTCCATTCAGGTGTAACTGCACTAATAAATGCAGTCTACAATGCCAGCCCAATGCTCATAGTAGTTCTAGACAATAGCACTACAGCCATGACTGGACATCAACCACATCCAGGTACAGGTATCACTGCTAGTGGAAAGACCACACGTAAAATCAGCATAAAGAGTTTAGCAGAGGCAATAGGAGTAGATGAAATCGAAGAGGCTACAGCATACGATCTACTAGACCTGGAAGAGAAGCTTGCACGTTTAATACAAGATGTTGCGCACAAAGGCATCATAGGACTTCTAGTTGTTAAGGGATACTGCATGCTCAAGATGGTCTCAGAGGCGAGAAAGAGAGGAATAAGTATTCCATCATACCGAATAGAGGAAGATAAGTGTAGTAAATGTTTATACTGCTATCATGAGATAGCATGCCCAGCAATAATAGTTGATGATTCTAAACCAAGTATAGACCCATTACTATGTACAGGATGCGGCCTTTGTCACACTATTTGTCCCTCTAAGGCAATCATTCCTGAAACTGATGTAACTTTATGGAGAAAAATCCTTGAAGGTGGTATGAAGTGAGCGTACTAAACATCATAGTAGCTGGCATAGGAGGGCAAGGAGTAATAACTTTATCAAAGCTTATAGCAGAAGCTGCTCGAAGACTTGGCCATAACACTGTTACCGCTGAAACTCATGGGCTAAGTCAACGAGGAGGCAGTGTAGAGGTACACGTCAGGATAGGTGATGCAGTAGCACCATTAGCCCCTCGAGGGGCTGTCGACGTGATTGTAGGCCTCGAGCTCATGGAAGGATTGAGAGTGTTACCATACCTTAAGAGAGGGGGCCTTATAATACTTAATAATCGTCTTATAACTCCATGGATGCCAGCAACCAGGCTTCCAGAAGTTAGGAGAAGAGTACAGAAAGTGTTAAAGGAGGTAGAAGAAAGTAATTATTGTAGGTTAGTGCTTATGAACGTCTATGAGAGGCTTAGAGACTCTGGAATCCCGTTATACACTTTAAACACGTACATGCTAGGAGCTTTAACAGCGTTTCTAGAGCCATCAGGATGGCTAACGTTAAGTGCTGCAATAGACTCTATCAAGACTATTATTAGGAGAGGAGTGGAAACAAATATCGAAGCACTTAAATTAGGCTACGAAGATGCAAAACGCTTTACTCAGTAGCGAAGGATTAGCATCATGACAGAGTATTATCCGCTAATAGTGAATGAAAATAATGTTGTAGGAGCTATAGGGTCTGGAGGTAATGCAACACTAATCTCAAAGATTAATGGCTGTGAGAAGCACAACTACTACCTTTGGGTCTCGCAAGACTACGCAATAGATGTAACTATGTTTATGAGTAAGAGAAGACTAAGAATTCTAGACGTTAGCTTACCTTTAGGATCATGGCTTGAAGGGCCACCATACGTTCATGCAAGAACGATTTCTAGTTTAGAGGAATACATAGAAAGTATCCACAAGAGGTTACGTAGCAGGTTAAGAGGTAAGATAGTACTCCTAGGCTTTAGCGGTGGTAAGGATTCAACAGCAGCCCTAATAGTACTTGATAAACTACAAGACTATATTGACTACAAGCTCAAAGTGGTATACGTACACATACCCTACCTTGAGAGAGAAGAAAATATTGACTTCGTTGAAAGAGTTTCGTCAAAACTTGGAGTCAACATAGAGGTCATTGAGCCACCTAAAAGACTTGTTAAAAGTTTACTTCTATGGCGAGGACTGCCGAGAAGAGGAGATAGGTGGTGCACTTACCTTAAGGTTAAACCCATGAGGCAAATTAAGAAGTCTAGCACGAAAATACTAGAAGTTGTAGCTGATAGAGCCTACGAGGCTCCTAAGAGGCTACGCAAAATGCTTCAGAGAGCTCAAGAGAAGGAGCTTATCGTTGGGAGAGAGTTTAGACCAACATTTATGCTAACACTAATAGATGTTGTAAATATAGTAAAAAACGCTAACCTGATACACCCACACTACCTAAAAGGCTTACCTAGAGTCGCTTGCGACAACTGCCCCTTCAAAGCCCTTTACGAATTCAAAGTTGTTGAGTTATACGAGAATGACATCATATGTAGAGCCTTAGAAAAAAGCTGGAGGAAATGGTATGCAGATAAGGGTATTCCGAAAGACAAGTTTATATTACTCGGATTATGGAGGTATCCAGCGAGTATAGCTAAGAGGCTACTTGATGCAATACTGCTCATAAAGCTTGATGAAACCGTTCTTAAGGCTAAGGACGTTGCCGCGATGTATGCTAGGATATGGACTACTAACATTCAGGCACCACTAGTTAAACGCTGGTGGGAGCTTATAGAGGCCGCATGGAGTTACTATAAGCGTGGCCGTAGATTCTTATCCTTTACTGAGCAGGAAGGCTAATATCTAATTTTGATACAAGCTCCTTATACCTATTCCTCACAGTTACCTCAGTTACACCAGCTGCAGCAGCAATCTCCTTCTGCGTTCGCCTCTCATTCAACTCTAAAGCCGCAATGTAGATTGCTGCTGCGGCTAATCCTGCAGGATCCTTGCCAGCTGTTAATCCTAACCTCTTTGCCTGCAACAGTATCTCTGTTGCTCTCCTCTCAACCCTAGGACTTAAGCCTAAAGCCGATGCTATTCTACTAACATATCTTGTTGGGTCAACTATAGGCATTCTAAGTTTTAGTTCGCGTACCAATAGCCTATAGCATCTAGCAACCTCCTTCCTATTAGTCTTTAGTGTTTTAGCAATATCGTCCAGAGTTCTAGGGATGTTCTGAATCCTACAAGCTGCGTAAACTGCTGCAGCTGCTATGGATTCTAGGCTTCGGCCTCTAACAAGGCCCTTCTCAGCTGCCTGCCTGTAAATCAACATTGCATCATCGATAATCTTTCTAGGTAGTCCTAGTAGCTCTACAAGCCTTGTAATCTCCTTTGATGCTTGCTCAATATTCTTCTCTATAGTAGTCATAGTCCTTAACTTACTTTGAAGTCTTCTAAGCCTTTCAGCTTCAATCCTATACCTAGCATCCAGCTTCCTACCACTAGCATCCCTATAACTACTCATAGTCGTTAATATACCGTAGTCAGGTAAAGCTCTGGAGACAGGACTACCTACACGACTCCTTTTAATCTTCTCTTCAGGAGTGTAAGCTCTCCACTCTGGACCAGTGTCT